>JANYAN010000538.1 GCA_025361305.1 Burkholderiales bacterium | reverse complement strand
TGATCCGCTTCTTCGATGCCGGCTTCTCGGAAAACAACGCCAGCAAGTCGCAGGCGGTGACCCGCGCCGAAGGTACCAGCCTGGCACGTTACGGCCACAACATGGCGCCGGTGCGGCATGAGGCGCCATTCGGTGCCACATCGCCGATCTTCAGCTATCCGTACGAGCGCAGCCGCGACGCCCTGGAGCGGCTGGAACGCGATGCGCCGTTGGACTCGTGGGACGGTGTCAAGCTGCGCTACATCAACCCGCTGACCGGCGGCTCGCCCATGCCGACGATGGCGACCTTCATGCAGAAACTGCCAGCGGGATTTGCCGGAAAACCGTGGCGCCAGACCGACGGTGCGGTCTACAGCGTGGTCGAAGGACAAGGCACTGCGGTTATCGAAATCGGCGACCAGACCCTGCGCATCGAATTCGGCCCGCGCGATCACTTTGTCGTTCCGTCATGGCACACTGCGCGCTTTGCGTCGCACGCTGGATGCGTCCTGTTCAGCTATTCCGATCGCCCGGTGCACCAGGCACTGGGCATTCACCACGAAGAAAGGTTGTCATGAGCTACGTTATCACTCCCCCGCAGGCCGCCTCTGTTCCCGTGGTGGGCCGTTCCGAACGCTTTCCCATCCACCGCATCTACTGCGTGGGCCGCAACTATGAGGAACATGCCAAGGAAATGGGCTTCACCGGCCGCGAGCCGCCCTTCTTCTTCCTCAAACCCGCCGACGCAGCAGTACCGGTAAACGCCGGCGAGACCGGCACCATGGCCTACCCCAGCCTCACCTCTAACCTGCACCATGAAATCGAGCTGGTCGTGGCGATCGGCACCGGCGGGCGCAACATCCTGGCGGCCGATGCCCACATGCACATCTACGGCTACGCCGTGGGCCTGGACATGACCCGGCGCGACCTGCAGGGCGACATGAAGAAACAGGGCCGCCCCTGGTGCATCGGCAAGGCGTTCGATCAGTCGGCACCGATCGGACCCATTACCCCTGTGGCACAGGCTGGCGACGTGGTCAATGCAGAAATCTATCTTCAGGTCAACGGCAAGGACCGTCAGCGCAGCAACGTGTCCAAGCTGATCTGGAACATCGGTGAAACCATCGAACACCTGTCTGCCGCCTGGGAGTTGCAGCCAGGCGACCTGATTTTCACGGGCACCCCCGAAGGAGTGGCTGCCGTCGTCAGGGGCGACATGTTGACGGGTAGCGTTTCAGGATTGGGCACGCTGCAAGTCAAAATCGCCTGACCGACGGAGACAGGATTGAAAGCACTTGAGATTGCCGCGCGGCTGTGCGCCATCGCAGCCGGCGCCCTGATGACGCTGATCACCTTGCTGACGTGTGTCAGCATCGTGGGTCGCGAACTTGTCGGGACAACCGTCCCAGGTGACTTCGAACTGGTGGCCCTGGCCACAGGTGCCGCGATTGGCCTGTTCATGCCGCTGTGCCAGGTGCACCGCGGCAATATCGTCGTCGACTTTTTCACCGCCCGTGTGCCGCACCGCATCAACGCACGGCTCGACCGCCTGGGCACGTTGCTGCTGGCGCTGAGCTTTGCCCTGCTGTCCTGGCGCGCCGGCGTCGGGGGGCTCAATGCCTGGGACACCCATTCGAGCACGATGTTGCTGGGCGTTCCCGAATGGATCGCTTACGCCACCATGGTGCCCGGCTTCGCGCTGACGGCCGTCATCGCGCTCTACCAGACGCTCTTCGGTTTCGCAGACCGCACGGGCGGTCATCTATGAGCGGCCTCTCGATGGCCGGTTTTGTACTGTTGCTGATGTTCGTCCTGATGGCGGCGCGCACGCCGATTGCCGTCAGCATGTTCATCGCCGGATCCGTCGGCTATGTGATGCAGGCCGGCTGGGGTCCGTTTTCCAACTTCATGAACAGCATGGCGTTCGCACGCTTTGCCAGCTACGACCTGTCGGTGATTCCTCTGTTCATCCTGATGGGCCAGTTCGCAACGCAAGGCGGCATCAGCAAAGCCCTGTTCGCGTTCACCGCGGCTGTCACGGGGCGTTTTAAGGGTGGCCTGGCCATGGCCGCGGTCATGGCCAGCGCAGCGTTCGGCGCCATCTGCGGATCCTCGGTAGCCACGGCCGCGACCATCACCGGCGTCGCTTTACCCGAGATGAAGCGGCATGGCTACTCGGGCCGCCTTGCGACGGGTACGCTGGCCACCGCCGGCACCCTGGGGATCCTGATTCCGCCGTCCGTTCCGCTGGTGATCTACGCCATCCTGACCGAGCAGAACATCGCCAAGCTGTTTCTGGCCGCAACCATTCCCGGCATCATCGCCATGATCGGCTACATGATCGTCATCGCTGTCTACGTGCGCCTGGTTCCCGGCCATGCCCCCGATGTCGATGACGAGCGCCCGCGGCTGAGCCTTGACCTCGTGCTGGGACTGATCCCGATCGCTGTGGTGTTCGTGCTGGTCTTCGGCGGCATCTACGGCGGGTTCTTCTCGCCCACAGAGGGCGCGGCCGTCGGCGCCGCCACGGCCTTCCTGGCCGCCCTGATCAAGC
>JANYAN010000501.1 GCA_025361305.1 Burkholderiales bacterium | reverse complement strand
GGAGTAGCCGAAGCGGCCGTTGGCCTCGCGCTGCAAGGAGGTGAGGTCGAAGAGGGCCGGCGACGCCTGCGTGGTCGGGGTCGATTCCTCGGTGACCGTCGCAGCTTTGCCTCGCACTGCGTCGGCGATCGCCATCGCCTCCCGCTCGGACCAGACGCGATCCACCTTCCGTTCGGCGTCGTCTGCGTTTTTCTTCCACTTCGGGTCAATCCACCTGGCCGCGTACTCGCCGGCCTCGGCCAGGAAGGTGGCGTGGATTTCCCAGTAGTCGCGGCTGATGAACTTGCGGATCTGCTCTTCGCGCTCGACCACCACCGCCAGCGTCGGGGTCTGCACCCGGCCGACGGTGGTCAGGAAGAAGCCGCCATCGCGCGAGTTGAAGGCGGTCATGGCCCGCGTGCCGTTGATGCCCACCAGCCAGTCGGCCTCGGAGCGGGAGCGTGCGGCATCGGCCAGGCCGAGCATTTGCTGGTTGGTGCGCAGGCTGTCGAAACCGTCGCGGATGGCCTGCGGTGTCATCGACTGCAGCCACAGGCGCCGCACGGGCTTGCCCAGAGGCTTGGCGCCACCGGCGTATTGCTCGATCAGGCGGAAGATCAGCTCGCCCTCGCGGCCGGCGTCGCAGGCGTTCACAAGCGCGCTCACATCCTTGCGCTTGGCCTGGCGCACGACCGCGTTCAGGCGAGTCTTGGTCTTGTCCACCGGCTTGAGGTCGAAGTACGGAGGGATCACGGGCAGGTGGGCGAAGCTCCATTTGCCGCGCTTGACGTCGAACTCCTCTGGCGCCTGGATCTCCAGCAGATGGCCCACGGCGCTGGTCACGATGTACTTGTCGTTCTCGAAGAACTCGTCGTGCTTCTCGAACTTTCCCGCCTGGGGCGTCAGCGCGCGCACGATGTCCTGCGCCACCGAGGGCTTTTCAGCGATTACCAATGTCTTCGTCATAGCTCAACTTGTCGATCTTCCGATCCCTGTGCCAGGCCGGGCTGGGCCCGGCTGTCCTTACAATCTGCGCTTCCCTCGCGCGTGCGCGCACGCGCACGTGTGCACATTCAACTTAACAGAGTTTTGGCAATGCCAGCAAAAGCAGTAACGAACCGGCCCGCCATCGGTACCGGACGGGACGCCATGCCCTACCGCCGGATTCAGACCCGCCGCTCGGGTGTTCACGGCAAGGGCGTGTTCGCGCTCCAGGATATCGCCGAGGGCGAAACGATCATTGAATATGTGGGAGAAGTCATTTCCTGGAAAGCGGCGCAGGAGCGCCATCCGCACGATCCGGATCACCCGAATCACACTTTTTACTTCCATGTGGATGAAGACAGGGTGATCGACGCCAAGCAAGGGGGCAACTCCTCGCGCTGGATCAACCACTCATGCGATCCGAACTGCGAAGCCGACGAGGAGGACGGCCGCGTCTTCATCAAGGCGCTGCGCAACATCGCCGCCGGGGAAGAGCTCAACTACGACTACGGCCTGATCCTGGACGAGCCCTACACGCGCAAGGTGAAGGCCGAATATCCCTGCTGGTGCGGGGCTTCGGATTGCCGCGGAACCATCCTGGCGCCCAGGCGCCGTCGCTGAGCCAGGTGTGACGCTGCAGTTGCCCGGATTTGCGGTCGAAATCGTGCCGCAAATCGACTCAACCAACACCGAGTTGATGCGGCGGGCCCGTGGTGGCAGGCTCGAGCCTGTCTTGCTGGTGGCGCAGCGCCAGACCGCCGGTCGCGGTCGGCTGGGCCGGGACTGGCGCAGCGACGCCGCAGGCTCACTGACCTTTTCGCTGGGTGTGCCGCTGGCGCCGGCCGACTGGTCTGGCCTGTCTTTGGCCGTGGGCGTCAGCCTGGCCGAGAGCCTGCATCCGCGCGTCCAGCTCAAGTGGCCCAACGATCTGTGGCTGGATGACCGCAAGCTGGCTGGCATCCTGATCGAAACCGCCAGTTTCGCAGGCCGCGACCAGCACCGCTACGCCGTGGTCGGCGTGGGGATCAACATTGCGCCCCAGGATGCGACGGGCCTGGCGACAGCACCGGCGTGGCTACAGGAGCTCTTGCCGCAGGCCGATGCGGCCCAGGCGCTCACGCTCGTCGCCGGGCCCCTGGTGCAGTCCATCAAGGCGTTCGAATCCTTTGGTTTCGCGCCGTTCCAGCGTCGTTTCAATGCTCGCGACGCGCTGCGGGACAGGCGCGTGGTCCTGAGCGACGGCAGCGCAGGTACCGCGAACGGCGTGAGCGAAAGTGGCGCCCTGCTGGTGCATACTGCGACCGGGATTCATTCTGTCACCAGCTCCGAAGTGAGCGTACGCCCCGCCGCCTGAGGCCCTGCACCCATGTTGCGCCTGCTTGTCCTGCTCTTGCTCCTGGCCAATGG
The DNA here is from genome assembly GCA_025361305.1 of Burkholderiales bacterium. GTDB lineage: Bacteria > Pseudomonadota > Gammaproteobacteria > Burkholderiales > Burkholderiaceae_C > Ramlibacter. Next base: position 7,275 of record JANYAN010000501.1, on the reverse strand, counting down.
CGCGTATTACGCCTGGTCGCGCGGCCTGCTCGCTGCCTGGGGCCAGGCTCCGGCGCAGCAGTCCGAACCGCACAGGGTGGGCCAGCAACTGCGCCCCGAGGCCCTGCGCATCGTCGGCGCCGATGAGGCGCGCCGGATAGAAGCAGCCGCGACGGCGCCGTCGCTCGGTCGACCAACCGAGTGTCTCGTCGCTGGTCCGCTGGAGGACGGCGTCGTGACGGCTCTTCGCACGACGCTGGCCGGGTGGCCCATCAACAGCTGGAGCCTTGAGCCGGCTGTCGAGCCTGCGCGCTGGATTGTCTACATGGGCAAGTACCCGGCTGCGGACGCTGTGGAACGCAAGAAGGCCGAGCTCAGGCAGCTTGGCGTGTCGTTCGAGCCGCTGTCCAACACGTCACTGGAGCCGGGCCTGTCGCTCGGCGGCTTTACCAGCCAGGCGGCCGCCGAGCAGCAGATGGCGACGCTGGCGCAACGCGGCGTTCGTACGGCCAAGGTTGTGCAGGAGCGCCCTGAGGAGCGCGGCCAGATGCTGCGCCTGCCGGTGGTGGACGATGGACTGCGGCCGCGCCTGGACGAATTGAAGGCGCCCCTGAGCGGCCGGCCTCTTAGGCCGTGCCGCTGAGCCGCGGTTCCAACACGAAGCGCACGCTCACACGTGTACCGGGCGGCTGCTTGCCGGGGTGGGCCTCTTCGATGGTGAGCCCGGCACTGTGCTGGCGTGCGATTTCCAGAACGATGGGCAGGCCCAGGCCCGAGCCGTCTACGTTGGTGCCCAGGGCCCGGTAGAAGGGCTGCAACACCAGCTCGCGTTCGGCCGCCGGAATCCCGGGGCCAGTGTCCTCGACCTGAAGGATCAGGACATGGCCGAAAGGATCGGCCAGCACCCGGGCCGTCACCACCGCCGGCTTGCCCGAACCCGTGGGCGTGTAGCTGATCGCGTTGTCCAGCAGGTTGCGGATCATTTCCTTCAGCAACGTCGGATTGCCCTCCAGCGTGACGCCCGGCGCGCCGGGCTGGGCCCCGTCGTAGCCCAGATCGACGCCCTTTTCCATCGCTCGGGGGACTGAGTCGCGCAGCACTTCCATGGTCAGGCGCACCAGGTCGCAGGGCTGGCGGGCCAGGGCCTGGCCGCTGCTCTCGGCACGGGCCAGTGCCAGCAGCTGGTTGACCGTGTGGGTCGCACGCATGCTCGAGCGGCCGATTTGCTTGAGCGACTGCTTGAGTTCGTGGGCATCGGAGCCCTCGCGCTGCGCCAGGTCGGCTTGCATGCGCAGGCCTGCCAGCGGCGTCTTGAGCTGATGCGCGGCGTCGGCCAGAAAGCGCTTTTGCGTGGCGATCGAATCCTTCAGACGGGTCAGCAGGTCATTCACCGACGAGACCAGCGGCGCGACTTCCAGTGGCACGGCCTTGTCGTCCAGCGGGCTGAGGTCATCGGGTTTGCGGGCCCGGATTCTCTCCTCCAGCTGCGACAGCGGCTTGATGCCGCGCACCAGCGCGAGCCAGACCAGCAATACGGCCAGCGGCAGGATCACGAACTGCGGCAGCATCACGCCCTTGATGATCTCGGTGGCCAGCACCGAACGCTTCTCGCGGGTTTCGGCCACCTGCACCAGCGCCGGCTGCGCGCCCGGGATGTCCAGGCTGACCCAGGTGTAGGCCACGCGCACATCCAGGCCGCGCATCTCATCGTCGCGCAGGTGCACTTCGCCGATGACGGGGCGCTCGTCCTCGGGCGGCGGCGGCAGGTCGCGCTCGCCGCTGAGCAGTTCGGCGCGCGCTCCGAGTACCTGGTAGTAGACGAGATCGGAGTCATCGGCGCGCAGGATCTCGCGGGCAGGCTGCGGCAGATTGAAGACGACCTTGTGGTTCTGCACCAGCACCAGCTGCGACAGCGCCTGGGCGTTGTACTCCAGCGCGCGGTCGAACGGCTTGCCGGCGATGCTTTGCGCTACCAGCCAGGTCAGCGCCAGGCTGACCGGCCACAGCAGCAGCAGTGGCGTGAGCATCCAGTCAAGGATCTCGCCGAACAGCGAGCGCTGCTCACGCTGGAAAATCTTCATCCAGGGATTTTTTCCAGGCAGTAACCCAGGCCACGCACCGTGGCGATGCGGATCGGCCCTTTCTCGATCTTCTTGCGAAGCCGGTGGATGTAAACCTCGATCGCGTTGTTGCTGACCTCTTCGCCCCATTCGCACAGGCGCTCGACCAGCTGGTCCTTGCTCACCAGGCGGCCGGCGCGCTGCAGCAGCACCTCCAGCAGGCCCAGCTCGCGCGCCGACAGTTCCACCATCTTGCCGTCGATGGTGGCCACCCGGCCGGCCTGGTCGTACACCAGCGGGCCGTGCTTGATGGTGTTGCTGGTACCGCCCATTCCGCGCCGCGTCAGCGCCCGCACCCGTGCCTCGAGCTCCTGCAGGCTGAACGGCTTGGCCATGTAGTCGTCGGCACCGTAGTCCAGGCCCTTGACGCGCTCTTCCACGCTGTCGGCGGCCGTCAGGATCAGCACCGGCAGCGACGAGCCGCGCCCGCGCAACTTGCGCAGCACTTCCAGGCCGTGCATCTTTGGAAGGCCCAGATCGAGGATCAGCAGGTCGAACTCGTTGTTGGTCAGCAGCGCGGCATCGGCCTCGCTGCCGCTGGCCACGTGGTCGACGGCGGCGCCCGAGGCCCGCAGGGTGCGCAGCAGCCCGTCGGCCAGCACCTGGTCGTCTTCGGCAATCAGTATCCGCATCGCTGTCTCCTTGTCTTCGAATTCTAGGCAGGCCGGGGGCCGCGCCTCGCGTCAAACCTGGGGCCCAGCATAAGCCTCCAGCCCGATCATGACCACCGTGGCGACGTCGGCGCCGACTTCGGTGCGGAATTCCACCTCGGCCTGAGACACCGCGCGGGCGAACGCGTGCAGCCAGGCCAGCCCGGTGGTGGTGAAGCGCACTCGGCGCGCCCGGGCGTCGCGGCTGTCACGCTCGCGCGTCACCAGGCCCCAGGCTTCACATTGGTCGACCAGATTGCCCATGGCCTGCTTGGTGACGCCGGCGCGGTGCGCCAGGTCCGTCAGGCGCGAACCGTCCAGCGCCAGGTGCCGCGTGATGTGGATATGGGCGGCACTGACCTGCTCGCGGGCAGCCAGGTTGGAAAGGGCCAGTGGCACTTCGACGTCGTGCGCCATCAGGTGCAGCACACGCTGGTCGAAACGGCGCGCGGCGTGGCCGAGCAGGCGTCCCAAGTGCGTCTGGCGCCAGCCGTCGTCCGGCGTGCGGCGTGCTGGTTCCTCGGCTTCGGTGGGCATGCCAGTATAGTAAATCAAACTGACTAAAAAAATCGTTTACTTCTTTCAACCAAGCACGTTAAAGTACTGGTCAAGTATCCAGCCTGTGATTAACAACACTGGATGAGACCAAATAACTCATTGATTCACAAGGAGATTTTCAAAATGGATGCTCAAGTCAAGGGAACCCGTATCGGCGCGGCCGACAGCGAAAAGTCCAGGGCCCTGCAGGCGGCACTGGCCCAGATCGAGAAGCAGTTTGGCAAGGGCACGATCATGCGGCTGGGCGAAGGCGAAAAGCTCGAGGACATCCAGGTGGTCTCAACGGGGTCGCTGGGGCTGGACATCGCCCTGGGCGTGGGCGGCCTGCCGCGCGGCCGGGTGATCGAGATCTACGGCCCGGAGTCGTCCGGCAAGACCACCCTGACGCTGCAGGTCATCGCCGAAATGCAGCGCCAGGCCGGCACCTGCGCCTTCATCGACGCCGAACACGCGCTGGACGTGCAGTACGCCCAGAAGCTCGGCGTGAACCTGTCCGACCTGCTGATCAGCCAGCCCGACACCGGCGAGCAGGCGCTGGAAATTTGCGACAGCCTGGTGCGCTCCGGCGCGGTGGATCTGATCGTGATCGACTCGGTCGCCGCGCTCACACCCAAGGCCGAAATCGAGGGCGAGATGGGCGATTCGCTGCCCGGCCTGCAGGCCCGCCTCATGAGCCAGGCGCTGCGCAAGCTCACCGCAACGATCAAGAAGACCAACTGCATGGTGATCTTCATCAACCAGATCCGCATGAAGATCGGCGTGATGTTCGGCAGCCCCGAAACCACCACCGGCGGCAATGCGCTGAAGTTCTACGCCTCGGTGCGGCTGGACATTCGTCGCACCGGCACCATCAAGAAGGGCGAAGAGGCGATCGGCAACGAAACCAAGGTCAAGGTGGTGAAGAACAAGGTCGCACCGCCGTTCAAGACCGCGGAGTTCGACATCCTGTTCGGCGAGGGCATCAGCCGCCACGGCGAGATCATCGACATGGGCGTCACAGCCCGTATCCTCGAGAAGTCCGGCGCCTGGTACGCCTACAACGGCGAGAAGATCGGCCAGGGCCGCGACAATGCGCGCGAGTTCCTGCGCGAGAACCCCGGGCTGTCGCGCGAGATCGAAAACAAGGTGCGCGAATCGCTGGGCATCCCGCTGCTGCCGGCGGACGTCGAATAAGCCGTGCAACCCGGCCAGCCGCTCTCGCTCAAGGGCAGGGCCCTGCGGTACCTGTCCCAACGCGAGCATTCACGCGGCGAACTCGAGCGCAAGCTGCGCGCGCACGAGAAAGAACCTGGCCAGCTCGCGCGCGTCCTGGACGAGTTGCAGGGGCGGGGCTTCATCGACCACCAGCGTGTCGCCGATTCGGTTGTGAACCGGCGCGGTGCAAAACTGGGTGCGATGCGCATCAAGCAGGAACTGCGGGCCAAGGGGCTTGACAGTTCGATCGTGAATGAGGCAGTCGCCGACCTGCGCGCCAACGAATTGGAAAGGGCCCGCGAGGTGTGGTGCCGCAAGTTCTCCGCGCTGCCCGCCGATGCCGCCGCGCATGGCAAGCAGGCGCGATTCCTGGCTGCGAGAGGATTCGACGCCACTGTCATCCGGAGGGTTCTGGATGGGCCGGCGGGCGGCCGGCACGATGCCACAATCGATGCATGATCCTCAATTGGTTCGGCAGGTCAGAGGCCAACGAGTTTGCGCGGCAACTGGCGCAATTCATCGCGCCGGGCGCCGGCCCCCAAAGAGGGCACTGATCAAGTTCTTCATTGGGGCGTCTTCAGAGCCCCAGCATCAGCTTGAGGTTCTGAACCGCTGCGCCGCTGGCGCCCTTGCCCAGGTTGTCCAGTCGGGCGACCAGGACGGCCTGGCGATGCTCTTCATTGGCATACACGCGCAGTTCCGGTTGGTGTTGTTCAGCGCCTCGGGCTCGAGCTTGCCGTCTTCGGTGGGCGGCGCGACCGTGATCCAATCACTGCCGGCATAGTGCCGCGCCAGGGCGTCGTGCAGGGCGCTGGCCAGAGGTCTGCCCGGCAACTGGTCCAGGTGCAGCGGCAGCTCCACCAGCATGCCCTGACGAAAGTGGCCAACCGAGGGAATGAGGATGGGCCGGCGGGTCAGGCCCGAATGCTTGAAGATTTCAGGCACGTGCTTGTGTTTCAGGCCCAGCGCATACATCTCGAATGCCGGCGCCCGACCGCTTTCGTGGGCTTCGATCATGGTGCGGCCCCCGCCGGTATATCCGCTTACGGCGACCAGCGACACCGGGAAGTCGCTCGGGACCAGGCCGGCGTCGACCAGCGGACGGATCAGCGCGATCGCGCCGGTTGAATAGCAGCCCGGATTGCTCACCCGGCGCGCCGCGGCCACCGCCTCGCGCTGTCCGGGCGCCAGCTCTGGAAATCCGAACACCCATCCCGGCGCAGTGCGGTGCGCCGTGGACGCGTCGATGATCCGGGGCTGGTGGCCCGCCAGCGAATCCACCATCGCCGCCGATTCGCGGGCCGCATCGTCGTGCAGGCACAGGATTACCAGGTCGACACCGGCCATCAGCTCGCGCTTGGCCGATGCATCCTTTCGCAGTTCAGCGGCGATGCTTACCATTTCGACCTGCGGCATCGCTGCCAGCCGTTCGCGGATCTGCAAACCGGTGGTGCCGGCTTCGCCATCGATAAAGACCTTGGGCATCTCTTTTCCTGTGGAAAGCGCTTACCGTCACTGTAAGCCAGGCACAAGTTTTGTGCGTTGCACCATGATACAGTTCACGGCTGTTCTTTGCAGCGTCCCGGCATCCGGCCAGCGCCCCGCCACAGTGCACAAACAGTTCCCCTGAGAGATACCTCATGAAGATCCACGAGTACCAAGGCAAGGAAATCCTGCGCAACTTTGGGGTGCCCGTGCCGCGCGGCATCCCGGCGTTCACAGTCCAGGAGGCGGTGGAGGCCGCGCAGAAGCTCGGCGGCCCGGTCTGGGTCGTCAAGGCACAGATTCATGCCGGCGGCCGCGGCAAGGGGGGGGGCGTCAAGCTGGCGCGCTCGGTCGATGAAGTCAGGAAACTTGCGGGCGAAATCCTGGGCATGCAGCTGGTGACCCATCAGACCGGTCCGGCCGGGCAGAAAGTGCGCCGCCTGCTGATCGAAGACGGCGCCGACATCAAGAAGGAATATTACGTCGCGGCGGTGACCGATCGTGCGACCCAAAAAGTGGCGATCATGGCGTCCTCCGAGGGTGGTATGGACATCGAAGAAGTCGCGCACAACACGCCGGAGAAAATCATCAAGGTGTTCGTCGATCCGCTGATTGGCATGACCGATGCGCAGGCAGGCGAGTTGGCAAAAGGCATTGGCGTGCCGGCGGCATCGCAGGCGCAGGCGATCGATGTTCTCAAGAAGCTCTACAACACTTACATGGAAACCGATGCTTCGCTGGCCGAAATCAACCCGTTGATTCTCGAAGGTAACGGCAACATCAAGGCGCTCGACGCAAAGTTCAACTTCGATTCCAACGCACTGTTTCGGCACCCTGAAATTGTGGCGTACCGCGATCTTGATGAAGAAGATCCGGCCGAAGTGGAGGCATCAAAATTTGATCTCGCCTACATTCAGCTCGACGGCAACATCGGCTGTCTGGTGAATGGCGCGGGCCTGGCGATGGCGACGATGGATACGATCAAGCTGTTCGGCGGCGAGCCGGCCAATTTTCTTGACGTCGGCGGCGGCGCGACGGCCGAGAAGGTGACCGAGGCCTTCAAGATCATGTTGAAGAACCCGAATTTGAAGGCGATTCTGGTGAATATTTTCGGTGGGATCATGCGTTGCGACGTGATTGCCGAGGGGGTCGTCGCGGCCTGCAAGGCGGTCAGCCTGTCAGTGCCGCTGGTGGTGCGGATGCGCGGCACCAACGAGGAGCTGGGCAAGAAAATCCTGGCCGATTCCGGCCTGCCGATCATCAGCGCCGATACCATGGCTGAAGCCGCG
>JANYAN010000485.1 GCA_025361305.1 Burkholderiales bacterium | reverse complement strand
CCTTGATCGTTGCGCCCACGGACGTGGGCGCCAGCGTACGGGGTGCGTGCATGGGGCCTGATGCCCTGCGCGTGGCTGGCTTGTTCGAAGTCCTGAGGTCCCAGAACTTCAACGTGATCGATCATGGCAACCTTGCGGGGCCACCCACACCGTGGGCCGCGCCCAGCGGCGGCGTGCGCCACCTGCAAGAGGTCATCGAATGGAACCGATCGGTGTTCGACCGTGTTGCGGCCGTCCTGGCGGCGGGCCAGACCCCGTTGCTCATGGGCGGAGATCACTGCCTTGCAATCGGGTCAATCAGCGCTGTCGCGCGCCACTGCCGCTATGCCCGCAACAAGCTGCGGGTGGTCTGGCTGGACGCACACACCGACATCAACACCGAGGCCATCAGCCCGTCCGGCAATCTGCATGGCATGCCCGTTTCCTGCCTGCTCGGCCATGGGCCCAAGGCGCTGGTCGGCTGGAGCGGCCAGGGCGCGGCGCTTGCGCCCGGGGACATCGACTTCATCGGCATCCGCAGCGTCGACGCGATGGAAAAACAGGCGATCCGTCAACTCGGGTTGCAGGTCTTCGACATGCGGCACATCGACGAGCATGGCATGCGCAACACCATGATCGAGGCGCTGCACGATGTGGACGAGGACACCCATCTTCACGTCAGCTTCGACCTCGATTGCCTGGACCCGGCCGACGCGCCCGGCGTCGGCACAGGCGTGCGTGGCGGCCCTACCTACCGTGAACTGCAGCTGTGCATGGAAATGATCGCCGATACCGGCCGTCTGGGCTCGCTCGACGTAGTCGAGATCAACCCGGCACTGGATGTGCGCAATCGCACGGCCGAGCTGGCTGTGGAATTTATCGCCAGCCTGTTCGGCGCGTCGACCCTGGCGCGCTAGGGCCTTTTCACACCCGGGCTACTTCTTCACCCGGCTGATCTTGGAACCTTCGAAGGTCAGGTTGTACATCAGCCCCTTGCCGGAGAAGATGAAGCCGATGATGGGCTTTTTCGCCGTTTCGGTGTCGATCGCGTCGCCAGCGCCAAGCGTCGCCAGCGCCACACTGCCGTCGACGCCGGCCTTCCAGCCATCGCTCTTGCGGAACTGCGCGAGCACCTTGTCTGTCATGAACAGGATGATCTGGCTGCGCTCCTGGGCGCCCAGCTGGAACCCCAGCGATGCGGCCGCGATGTTGTAGTAGGCGGCCGTCTTGCCGTTGACCAGCAGCGCGCCTTCGCCGAACTCCCCTCCCACGCCAATGCCGGCCTTGATGACGTTGGGAAATACCAAGATCCCGGTCGCTTTTTTCGCCAGTTCTGCGCCGGCGCTGGTCTGTTGGCGGAAATTGGCCAGCGCCTCCCGCACCTTGGCATCGATCTCAGCCGTCGAGGCCGCAGACGCGACAGTGGCCGATACCAGCAGCAGGGCTGCAACAAGAGCGCGCATGGTGACCTCTCCAAATTTGTAAGCCAATGAAAACTTTACCACGATGGACCACGCGTAAAGATTGGTAAATCCACTCCCCCGGCACATGTCGGTGTGCGCCGCGGGGTCCCGCACCGCGTTTTGGAACCATCACTTAGATGGAGACCCCTCATGAAGAAGCTCCTTGCCCTGGCGCTTGCCGCCACTGCCATCGGCTCGGCGACCGCCCAGACCGGCGTCAATCTGTCCATCGGCATCAACCAGCCTGGCGTCTACGGCCAGATCAACATCGGCAATCTGCCCCCACCTGCCCTGGTGGCACCGCGGCCGGTGGTGATTTTCCCCGGCCCGGTCAGCGGGCCGCCGCTGTACCTGTACGTTCCGCTGGTGGAACAGCGCGGCTGGCATCGCTACTGCCACAACTACAACGCCTGCGGCAGGCAGGTGTACTTTGTCCGCGAAGAGTGGGTGCGCGAGCGCTATTCCCACGAGCACCCGGGCTGGGATCGCGGCCGCGGCCCGCACGAACGCGCCGAACGGCGGCAGGAAGAGCGGCGCGCCGAGAGGCGGGAAGACCGGCGCGACGAGCGGCGCGACCACGACCGGCGCGACTGAGCCCGGCCGGCTGGCGCGCCGACGGCCGCCGTTTCACCCGGGGATGCGTACTGGCAGGTGCGTAAAGCCTCGCACAAAGGTCGAGCGCACGCGCTTGGGCGCCCCGACCACCTCGATCACCGGAAAGCGGGGAAGGATTTCCTCCCACAGGATGCGCAATTGCATCTCGGCCAGCCGGTTGCCCACGCAGCGGTGGATGCCAAAACCGAAAGCAAGGTGCTGGCGCGGGCGGGCGCGGTCGATGATGAACTGGCTCGCATTTTCGATGGCCTCGTCATCCCGGTTGCCCGACAGGTACCACATGGCCACCTTATCGCCCTTCCTGATGACCTTGCCGCCCAGCTCGCTGTCGGCCACAGCCGTGCGGCGCATGTAGGCCAGAGGGGTTTGCCAGCGGATGATTTCGGGTACCAGACTGTCGATCAGTTTCGGGTTGGCGCGCAGCTTGGCGAACTGTCCGGGGTTGTCATGCAGGGCCAGCAGGCCGCCCGTCATTGAGTTTCGGGTCGTGTCGTTGCCGCCCACGATCAGCAGAACCAGGTTGCCCATGAATTCCATCGGTCCCATGTCGCGGGTCGAGGCGCCGTGCGCCAGCATTGAAACCAGGTCGGTTCGGGGCGGCGTGTTGACCCGCTCGTTCCACAACCGCGTGAAGTAGGCCAGCATCTTGCCTAGTTCGGCCATGCGTTCCTGCGGCCCAAGGGCGTCCGGATTGATGGCTTTGTTCATGGTCGACACGTCCGACCACCAGGTCAGCAGCCGGCGGTCTTCGAGTGGAAAGTCGAACAGCGTGGCCAGCATCAGCGTGGTCAGTTCGATGGAGACGCGGTCCACCCAGTCGAATGTTTCATTTCGCGGCAGCCCGTCCAGCACCTTGCGCGTGCGCTCCCGGATCAGGGATTCCATGTTGGCCAGGTTGCCCGGCGCGACGATCGGACTCACGGCCTTGCGCTGTTCGTCATGCTTGGGCGGGTCCATGGCGATGAACATGGGCAACTGCTCGCCCGGCGGCGGGTCGGTCAGGGTGATCCCGCCATGGGTCCACTCGGATGAAAAGATGGCCGGATGGGTATCCACATGCATGATGTCCTGGTACTTCGTCACAGACCAGTAGTCGCCGAACAGGGTGCTGTGCGCTTTGTGCACCGGGTCGTCGCGACGCAGTCGTTCGAAGTAGTAGCCCACCGTGTCATCGACAAAGAATTGCGGGTCGGCCGGATCGATCTGGTCCAGAGCCATGGCGGCGACTGCGGCGCGCACCGCGTCTGCCGATTCTGTGAGGGCTGATTGTGAGGTCATGGGGGCCTTCGAAAACCGAGGCGAGGCGATTTGCCTCAATGCTGGCCGTTGGGCATGGAGACCACCATGCCCTCGAGCTCATCGGTGATCCTGATCTGGCAGGCCAGCCGCGAACTGTCGCGCAATTCGGCAGTGAAATTGAGCATGTCCTGTTCGACCGGCGTCCTGGCGCCTGTTCGCTCGGCCCAGATTCCCTCGACGAACACGTGGCACGTGGCGCATGCGCACTGCCCGCCACAGTCACCGTCGATCCCGGGAACGTTGCTGTCGACGGCCGCCCGCATGAGGCTGGTGCCAACAGTTGTTTCCACGTGATGAGTCGTGCCGTCGAATTCGATGAAGGTCACTCTGGGCACGATGGGACCTCGGTGGGTTTGTTGTTCTTGCGCCGGCGTGGCTGCAGGCGGACCGATACTACGAGGCTGGCGGCGTGTTCGTCAAGAATTGCTGTGCTCGCGCGAACCTGATGAACAGCAGGTTTACCGAGATGGGCGTCGCCGTCGCCGTCGGTGCGGCGACCCGGATGGGCGCTTACTGGATCCAGATCCTGGGCACCGCCAGGTGATGCTATCTTGGCGGTTCTTGAAATCAGAGGAGACGCAGCATGTTGTTCCCCACCACGATCGTGGGCAGTTACCCGCAGCCCGACTGGCTGATCGACCGCGAGAAGCTTGCCGGCCGCTTTCCGCCTCGTGTGCGGGCCAAGGATCTGTGGCGTGTGGCCGAGCCGTACCTGCAGCAAGCCATGGAAGATGCCACCCTGCTGGCCATCCGGGCCCAGGAAGACGCCGGCCTGGACATCATCAGCGATGGTGAAATCCGGCGCGAGAGTTACTCCAATCGCATTGCCACCGCGCTTGCGGGCGTCGACATCGACAACCCCGGCACGGCGCTGGATCGGTCGGGTCATCCCAACCCGGTGCCGCGCATCACCGGAAAGATTCGCCGCGTGCGGCCGATCGAAGTGGAGGACTTGCTGTTCCTCAAGGCGCACACCACGCGCAAGGTGAAGATCACGGTGCCGGGGCCCTTCACGATGCTGCAGCAGGCTCAGAACGATTTCTATGCGTCCGAGGAAGAGGCAGCCATGGACTATGCGGCAGCCCTCAACGAGGAGATCAAGGACCTGTTCGCGCATGGTGCCGATGTTGTGCAGGTCGACGAGCCCTACATGCAGGCCCGCCCCGAGAAGGCCCGGCAATACGGCATCAAGGCACTGAATCGCGCGCTCGAGGGGGTGACGGGCACTACCGCCGTCCATATCTGTTTTGGCTACGCGGCCATCATCCATACGCGGCCGGCGGGCTACAACTTTCTGCCGGAAATTGCAGGGTGCAGCTGCAGGCAGGTGTCGATCGAGACGGCGCAATCGAAGCTGGACTGCGCCGTGCTGGCCTCGCTGGGCGACAAGCAGGTCATGGTGGGTTGCCTGGATTTGTCGGACATGGCGGTGGAATCGCCGGTGGTGGTGGCCTCACGCATCAAGCGGGCCCTGCAGTACATCAAGCCCGAGCAGGTGATTCTGGCGCCCGACTGCGGCATGAAATACCTGCCGCGGGCCGTTGCGGACGGCAAGCTGCGCGCCATGGTTGCAGGCGCGAAGATCCTGCGTGACGAATTCGCAAGGGCTTGATCGCCATGGATCAGCCCCTGCCATTCCAGGCCATCGCCGACCTCGTCAGGCACCACGCCTTTGCCCGGCCGCGCCAACCTGCGCTGGTGCAGGGCCAACGCAGCGTCGACTGGGGTCAGCTGCACACCATGATGGACAGGGTGGCCGCGTCGCTGCAGCGCGATGGCATCAAGCCCAATCAGACTGTCGCCATTTGCGCGGCCAATTCGCTCGAATACGCGGCCGTGTTTCTCGGCGCCCTGCGCGCCGGCGCGGCTGTGGCGCCTTTGCAGACCGGCTCACTGTCGTCCCAGCTGGCCGGCATGGTGGCCGACAGCGGCGCCAAGCACTTCTTTGTTGATGGCGCCCTGCCGGCCTTCGCGACTGGCGCGCGGCGCATCTACATGGACGGCTCGGGCTCGCCTTCGCTGGCCGACTGGCTGGCACCCGAAGGCGCACGCCCCAAGCCCGTGAGGACACGCCCGCACTGGCCGTTCAACATCATCTATTCGTCTGGCACCACGGGCATACCCAAAGGCATCGTGCAGCCGCATTCCATGCGTTGGGCACACGTGGCGCGGGCCGAGAGCTATGGCTACGGCCCGAACACGGTGACGCTGATCGCGACGTCGCTGTGCTCGAACACCACACTGGTCTGCTTCTTTCCGACCATCGCCCGGGGTGGCTGCGTTGTGCTCGCGCCGCCGAAATTCGACGCGGCCACCTACCTTGCGCTGGCGGAAAAAGTGCACGCCACCCATACCATGCTGGTGCCGGTGCAGTACCAGCGCCTGATGGCGCGGCCCGAGTTCGATGACTACAACCTGTCTTCGTTCGTGATGAAGTTCTGCACCAGCGCGCCGTTCCATGCGCCGCTGAAGGCTGACGTGCTGGAGCGCTGGCCCGGCGGTCTGGTCGAGTTTTACGGCATGACCGAAGGCGGCGGCAGCTGCATCCTGGAAGCGCACAACTTCCCCGACAAGCTGCACACCGTGGGCCGGCCGGCCGAAGGGCACGACATCCGGCTGGTCGATGAAGAAGGGCGCGAAGTGCCTTCCGGCCAGGTCGGTGAACTGGTGGGCCGGTCGGGTTCGATGATGACCGGCTACCACAATCAACCCGGCAAGACGCGCGAGGCCGAATGGTTCGACATCGTGGGTAACCGCTTCATCCGCACGGGAGATACCGGGCGCTTCGACGCAGACGGCTTCCTCACGCTGATGGACCGGCGCAAGGACATGGTGATCAGCGGCGGTTTCAACATCTACCCGAGCGACCTGGAGGCGATCTTGCGCAAACACCCGGGCGTTTCCGACGCCGCCGTCGTTGGCGTGCCTTCGCTCGAATGGGGCGAGACGCCCGTGGCCTTTGTGGTGCCAGCTGCGCCTGCGCTGGACACGCGGGCGCTTCGCGATTGGGCCAACGCCCAGCTGGGCAAGACGCAGCGCCTTTCCGATCTGCGCCTGATTCAGGCCCTGCCGCGCAGCGAAATCGGCAAGGTGCTCAAGCGCCAGCTCAGGGACGAATACCGCGCGCTGACACCTTGACTGTGCCATCGACTCAGGCCATCAGCGCAACGTTTCCTCCCGCCGCCGTCGTGTTGATCGTGAGCGTTTGCTCCGCGCAAAAACGGTACAGGTAGTGCGGGCCACCGGCCTTGGGCCCGGTGCCTGACAGGCCCTCGCCACCGAACGGCTGAACCCCGACCACGGCACCGATCATGTTGCGGTTGATGTAGACGTTGCCCACATGGGCGCGCGCGGCAAGCGCCTGGGCGCGGCTGTCGATGCGGGTCTGGATGCCCAGGGTCAGGCCGTAGCCCAGCGCATTGATCTGGTCAATGACGTGCTGGGGATCGCCGGCGTAGCGCACGATGTGCAGTACAGGGCCGAAGATTTCCTGACGCACGTCGGCGATGCTGGCCACTTCGAAGGCATGGGGGGGGGCCAAGTTTCTGGCCGCGTCAAGTGGGGCATGACAGAGTGTCCTGGCGCTGCCGGCGAGGCGCTCCACGTGCGCCACGATGGTCTCGAACGCCTCACGGTCAATCACCGGCCCGACATCGGTCGCCAGCAGCGCCGGGTCACCGCAGACAAGCTCTTTGGCGGCACCGCGGATCATTTCGATCACACCGTCGGCGATGCCTTCGTGCAGGCACAGGAGGCGCAGCGCCGAGCAACGCTGGCCAGCCGAACGGAAAGCGCTTTGTACTACGGCATCGGTGACCTGCTCGGGCAGCGCCGTCGAGTCGACCACCATGGCATTGATGCCACCGGTCTCGGCAATCAGCGGCACGATCGGACCGTCCTTGTTCGCCAGCGCCCGCTGGATGATCTTGGCGACCTGAGTGGACCCGGTGAAGACGACCCCGGCAACCCGCGGCGCAGCCACCAGCGCTGCGCCAATCGTTTCGCCGGGGCCATGGAGCAATTGCAGCGCGTCCAGCGGCACGCCGCATTCATGCAACAACCGAACCGCATCGTGGGCCACACCGGGCGTCTGCTCGGCCGGCTTGGCCAACACCGTGTTGCCGGTGGCCAGCGCGGCTGCCACCTGGCCCGTGAAGATCGCCAGAGGGAAGTTCCATGGGCTGATGCAGACCCAGACCCCGCGTCCCGTGAGATGCAGTTCATTCGACTCGCCGGTCGGCCCCGGCAAGGCCATGGGCTGCATCACCCGCTCGGCCTCGTTCGCGTAGAACCTCAGGAAGTCGATGGCCTCACGCACTTCGGCGAGGCAGTCGCCCCAGGTCTTGAACGCTTCCTTGACCAGCAAGGCGCAGAACCTGGGGGTCTGGGTTTCCATTGCGTCGGCGGCTCGGCGAAGGATCCCGGCGCGCTCGGCCACGGGCCGGTTACGCCAGGCCGGCCACGTAGCGGCGGCTGAGTTGACCGCAACTCCCACTTTCGCCGGATCAGCCAACGGCACGGCCGCAACCTGCACTTCGGCCAGCGCGGCCAGCAACGGTGCACGCATGTCCTGCGCGGTGAGGTCCAGGCCGGCGCTGTTTTGCCTGGCCGGCCCGTACAGGTCGGGCGGTAGCGGCAGCGACGAAATCGGCTCCAGCCGCAGCGGCGAAATCAGCAGCTGGTCCATGCCGACCGACTCGTCGGCCAGTTGATGAACGAACGAAGAGTTGGCTCCGTTTTCCAGCAGGCGGCGTACCAGGTAGGCCAGCAGATCGCGGTGCTGGCCCACCGGCGCGTACACGCGGCAGCTGATCAGCGGGTTCTTCAGCACCTCCCGGTAGATCCCTTCGCCCATGCCGTGCAGGCGCTGCAGTTCAAAGGCGGCTCCGCTGCGAGCGGACATCTGCAGGATCGCCGCGATAGTGCCGGCGTTATGGGTGGCGAACTGCGGGTAGATCACGTCAGCCGTCTCCAGCATGGCACGGGCGCAGGCCAGGTAGGAAACATCGGTGTGGTGCTTGTGCGTGAACACCGGGTAGTGCGGCAGGCCCAGTTCCTGGGCGCGCTTGATTTCGGTGTCCCAATACGCGCCCTTGACCAGCCGGCACATGAAGCGCACGCGATGGCGGCGTGCCACCCCCGCCACATGGGCAATCAAATCGAGCGCGCGGGTCTGGTAGGACTGCAGCGCCAACCCGAAGCCACGCCACTGCAGGTGCTGCCGCGCGATGCTGGCGGCCAACGCTTCGAAGACATCAAGCGAGAGCTCGAGCCGGTCCACCTCTTCGGCATCGATGGTCAGGTTGATGTTGGCGCGCGCTGCCATGGAACACAGGCCCCAGACGCGGGGCACCAGCTCGTCCATCACGCGCTGGCGCTGTGCGTCTTCATAGCGCGGGTGCAGTGCGCTGAGCTTGATCGAGATGCCGTCGCTTTGCTCCACGGCGCTGCTGGTGCCGGCACGCTTGCCGATCGCCGAAATCGCGTGTTCGTAGCTGGACAGGTAGCGCAAGGCATCGGCATCGGTGCGCGCGCCCTCGCCCAGCATGTCGTAGGAGAAGCGCAGGCTGCCGGTCCCGTCGCGCGCGCCGTCGGCGGCCTCCATGGCCTCGTCGATGTCCTGTCCCAGCACGAACTGGCGACCGAGCAATTGCACTGCGCGCAGTGTTGCGGCTACCACGGTGCGTGCGCCCAGCTTGGCCAGCAAGCCGGGCGGCTGGTCCGACTCCGGAAGAAATTTCTTGGACATCGCGATGGCCGTGTTCGACAGGCGCGACAAGGTCGAGTCCCCAGTGCCATCGAAATTGGCACGGCCAAGCTGGTCGGCTGTCAGTGCAACGGCAGTTTCCGCGTCCGGCACGCGCAGCAATGCCTCGGCCAGGCGCATCAGCGCCAAGCCCTCGGCACTGGAAATCGGATATTCCCGCAGCAGGCTTTCCATGGCCCAGAACGGCGGCGGGTGCTTTCGCACCGCCTGAACCCATGGTTGCGCGGCGTGTGCGGCGGCAGCCCAGTCAAGCGCATCAGACAGCGACTGCAGGTGCCGCGCGACGATCCGGGCTTCGGGCCGGTAGGGCGATGGGAGATGCTGAGACATGGTGGAGCCTGTGGTGAGAGGTTCAATGCCGGGATGGTGGGTTGTTTTATGGTGAATTTCCCGCTAAATTAAGCAAATTTACAGAACAAATCACTACTAATGGCCGAATCAATCGACGATATAGACCGAATCGACCTGAAAATCCTGAATGTCCTGCAGCAGGACGGTCGCGTTTCGAATCTCAAGCTCGCTGAGGGCGTTGCCCTCTCGCCCACAGCGGTGCTTGCCCGGGTGCAGCGTCTCACCCGGGACGGATACATCCTGGGCTATGAAGCGCGCCTGAACCCGCTCAAGCTGGGCGCCGGAATGATGGTGTTCGTCGAGGTGCTGCTGGATCGAACCACCGCCAACGTTTTCGACGCCTTCAAGGCCGCAGTGCAGGTGCACAGCGAAATCATGGAATGCCACATGGTGGCTGGCGGCTTCGACTACCTGCTAAAGACGCGAATGGCAGACATGGTGGCGTACCGCCAGTTCGCCGGCACCGTGCTGTGGCAACTGCCGGGCGTGCGTGAGACCCGTACCTACGCCGTGATGGAAGAGGTCAAGAACACCACCCGCCTGGCGCTGGGCGTGTGACGCCTTCGGCGCTGGGCTGTCGCTATTGCGATGGACCTGGTCAGACAAGCGGACTAAAGTGTGCCTCGGGATACGAGGAGATACACATGAAAACACTTCGCAACGTGGTGGCCACGGTGACGCTGGCGTTCGTGCTGGGCCAGGCCCTGGCGGCGGACAACGGTGTCACGCCCAAGGAAATCGTGCTCGGCCAGTTTGCGGCGCAAAGCGGACCGGCGGCCGAACTCGGCAAGCGGATGCAGCTGGGCATCCTTGCCTACTTCAGCGCTATCAATGCCCAGGGGGGTGTGAACGGTCGCCAGCTCAAGCTGGTTTCACGCGACGATGGCTACGAGCCGGAACGTGCCGCCGCGGCCGCGAAGGCACTGATCAACGAGGACAAGGTCTTCGCGCTGATCGGATCCGTGGGCACCCCGACCACGCTGGCGGCCATGCCAGCCATCAATGAAGAAAAAATTCCGCTGGTCGGACCCTTTACCGGCGCCCAGGCCCTGCGTGAACCTTTCAACCGGAACATCTTCCATGTCCGCGCGAGCTACTTCGACGAGACAGAGCGCATCGTCCAGCATCTGACCACGCTGGGCGTCAAGCGGATCGCGGTGTTCTACCAGAACGACTCGTACGGCAAGGCGGGGCTCGAGGGGGTGACCCGCGCGCTGGCCAAGCGCAGCCTGAAGGCCTCTGGTATCGCCACCGTAGAGCGAAACAGCGTGGATGTGGCGCCTGCACTGACCGAACTTCTGAAGACATCGCCCGAAGCCATTGTGCAGATCAGCGCCTACAAGTCGTGTGCCGCCCTCATCCGGTTGGCCCGCTCCAAAGGCTACGGCGGCCAGTTCTTCAATGTCAGCTTCGTCGGCTCGAAGGCGCTGGCCGACGAGTTGGGCGATACGGGCAGCGGCGTCACGATCTCGCAGGTGGTGCCGTTTCCCTACATTCCCTCGTCCGTCATCGTCCGCGAATACCAGAAACTCATGGCCGCGGCCGGCCAGAAGGACTACGACTTTTCAAGCATGGAGGGCTTTCTGGCGGCACGTGTGCTGGTCGAAGGCCTGCGCCGGGCCGGGCCGAACCTGAGCCGAGAAGGGCTGGTCAAAGCGCTGGAATCACTGCGCAACTACGACATGGCCGGTTTCACGGTGAACTACACGCCGGAGAATCATGAGGGGTCGCACTACACCGACCTGACCATCATCGGTCGTGGCGGGCGCTTCGTGCACTAGTGTCGTGTCCCGCAAATATTGGCATGCGTTGTATTTGAGCCGGAGGCTCGCTGCGCGCTAGCATGTCGGATCGGAGGACTCCGGCATGACTTATCTGCTTGCCCTGGACCAGGGCACTTCCAGTTCGCGCAGCATCGTGTTCGACGGCCACGGCCAGGTCGTTGCACTGGCGCAGCAGGAGTTGCCGCAAATCTATCCTCAGCCGGGCTGGGTCGAACACGACCCGATGGTCATCTGGCAAGGCCAGCTGGCCACGGCCCGGGAAGCGCTGGCCAAGGCCGGGCTGGCCGCCCGCGACATCAAGGCCCTGGGCATCACCAACCAGCGTGAAACAACCGTGGTCTGGGAGCGCAAGACCGGCCGGCCGATTCACCACGCGATCGTCTGGCAGGACCGCCGGGGCGAGCCGCTGTGCGTTCAATTGCGGGAGCAGGGCCATGCCGGCCTGATCCAGTCCACCACTGGCTTGCTGATCGACTCGTACTTCTCGGCGACCAAGCTGACGTGGCTGCTCGACAACGTGCCTGGCGCGCGGGACCGTGCCCGCCGCGGGGAACTGGCCTTTGGAACCGTGGACAGCTGGCTGCTCTGGCAGCTGACCGAGGGTGCCGTCCACACGACGGACGTGAGCAATGCATCACGCACCATGCTCTTCAACGTGCACACCAACCAGTGGGACGATAGGCTGCTGCAGTTGTTCGATATTCCGATTGCCTTGATGCCTTCAGTGCTTCCGTCCAGCGCCCAATACGGTCAGACGCGGCCTTCGCTGTTGGGGGATGCCATCGTCATCGGCGGTGTGGCCGGCGATCAGCAAAGCGCGCTCTTTGGCCAGGCCTGCTTCAGGGAGGGAATGGCCAAGAACACGTATGGCACGGGCTGCTTCATGCTGATGCACACCGGTACCCGATTCCAGACCTCGGCCAATGGCCTGCTGACCACCAGTGCGGCGCAAATCGGCGCGCAGACCGAATATGCGATCGAAGGCAGCGTGTTTGTCGGCGGCGCAGTAGTGCAGTGGCTGCGCGACGGGCTGCACGCCATCAAGGGCAGCAGCGAAGTGCAGGCGCTCGCCCAAAGCGTGCCTGATACCGGCGGCGTCATGGTGGTGCCGGCGTTCACGGGCCTGGGCGCGCCCTACTGGAAACCCGACGCGCGCGGGACCATCACCGGACTCACGCGCGGCACGACCCTGGCCCATATCGCGCGTGCCGCGCTTGAAAGTATCGCTTACCAAAGTGCGGCCCTGTTGTTGGCCATGAGCCGCGATGCTGTGGCCGCGGGTGGCGCCCCGGTCAGCGAATTGCGAGTGGATGGCGGTGCGTGCGTCAACGACCTGTTGATGCAGTTCCAGGCCGATCTGCTGGGTATCCCGGTGGTCCGGCCGGCCGTCACGGAAACGACCGCGCTGGGTGCGGCTTACCTGGCCGGGCTGGCTGCCGGTGTGTTCCGCGGCACCGATGAATTGTCTGCCCTTTGGCGCGCCGAGCGCCGCTTCGAGCCGGCCGTGGGCCCACAGGACGCAGCCGACCGCATGGCCGCGTGGGAGCACGCGGTGCGCCAGGCGACGGCCTCCTGAGCCTTCAGGAGACGGAGAAGTGAGGGTATAAACGATGTTATTTGGCCTGAGGGGAATTCCATGAAATCACGTTACCTTGCTGCCGCCTTTCTGGCAGCCGCTTCGCTAGCTGCTTCTGCCCAGAGCATGAAGCCGGGCCTTTGGGAAATCACGAACAGGATGGAGAGCGGGGGCGCCAGGATGGAGCAAAGCATGGCGCAGGCGCAGGCAGCTCTTGCCAACATGCCGCCCGAGCAGCGCAAGATGGTCGAAGAGATGATGGCCAAGCAGGGCGTCAAGATGGGTTCCGGCGGCCCGGGCGGCGGCATGAGCATCCAGGTTTGTGTAACCAAAGAGATGGCCGAACGCAACGAAGTCCCGACGCAGAAGGGCGACTGCAAGACCACACAGCAGTCACGCACCGGCAACACCATCAAGATGGCCTTCGTTTGCACCAGCCCGCCGTCCAGCGGCGAGGGGCAGATCACGTTCGCCAGCAACGAGGCCTACACCATGAAGATGGCTGTCAGCACCGCGATGGAGGGGCGGCCCGAGAAGATGAACATGGACAGCTCGGGCAAGTGGCTGGGCGCGGATTGCGGGGGCGTCAGACCGCCGGCGCCGCCCAGGAAATAGCGCTGCCTACCGGGCGGCCCGCACGCCGAAAACCGCGGTGCCCACGCGCACCAGGGTGCTGCCCGCGTGGATCGCCGCTTCGAGGTCGGTTGTCATGCCCATCGACAGGGTGTCCAGCGCAAGGCCGGCGCCGCGCAATTCGTCGAACAGGGCCCTGGCGCGCAAATGCAGCGCCTTTTGGGACTGGAAATCCGGCGCGGGTTCAGGCAGAGTCATCAGGCCGCGCAGCTTAAGCCGGGGCAGCTTGACGATTTCGCGTGCCAGTTCGAGCGCCGCACCGGGCGCAACCCCGGCTTTGGTTGCACCGCCATCCACGTTGACCTGGATGCATACCTGCAGCGGCGGCAGGTTTGCCGGGCGTTGCTGCGACAGGCGCTGTGCCGTCTTGAGGCGGTCCAGGGTATGGGCCCAGTCGTAATGCTCGGCCACCAGGCGGGTCTTGTTGCTCTGGATCGGGCCGATGCAATGCCACTGCAGGGGCAGTTGGCCCAGCAACGCCATCTTTTCGACGCCTTCCTGGATGTAGTTCTCGCCGAACGCCGTCTGCCCAGCCGTGAATGCCGCGCGCACGGCCTCGGAGCCGATGGTTTTGGACACGGCCAGCAGCGCCACATCCTGTGGCCGGCGACGGGCGGCAACGCAGGCTGCCACGATCCGCGCGTGAACACTCTGGAGGTTGTCGCGAATCGTGGTCATAATTAAGTAGGCAACCTGAAGCTATCAAAGGAACGAGGGACTCGTGGATATTACCCAGCTACTGGCATTCAGCGTCAAGAACAAGGCCTCGGACTTGCACCTGTCGGCGGGCCTGCCGCCGATGATCCGCGTGCACGGCGATGTACGCCGCATCAATGTCGACGCCCTGGACCACAAGGCGGTGCACGCCATGGTGTACGACATCATGAACGACACGCAGCGCAAGAACTATGAAGAGTTTCTTGAAGTCGACTTCTCGTTCGAGATCGATGGCCTGGCGCGGTTTCGTGTCAATGCGTTCAACCAGAACCGCGGCGCCGGCGCGGTGTTCCGGACCATTCCGTCCAAGATCCTCACACTCGAACAGCTCAATGCGCCCAAGATCTTTGGCGATCTGGCGTTGAAGCCTCGCGGCATGGTGCTGGTTACCGGACCGACGGGGTCCGGCAAATCGACCACACTGGCCGCGATGGTCAACTTCCTGAACGAAACCGAGTACGGCCACATCCTGACGGTGGAAGACCCGATCGAATTCGTCCACGAATCCAAGAAATGCCTGATCAACCAGCGCGAAGTGGGCCCGATGACCCTGTCGTTCGCCGCCGCGCTCAAGTCTGCCCTGCGGGAAGACCCTGACGCGATCCTGGTCGGCGAAATGCGCGACCTGGAAACCATCCGGCTGGCGATGACGGCGGCGGAAACCGGCCACCTGGTGTTCGGTACGCTGCACACATCCAGCGCGGCCAAGACCATCGACCGGATCATCGACGTGTTTCCCGCCGAGGAAAAGGAAATGATCCGCGCCATGCTGTCCGAGTCGTTGCAGGCGGTGATCTCGCAGACCTTGTGCAAGACCAAGGACGGGCAGGGCCGTGCGGCAGCGCACGAGATCATGATTGGCACTTCGGCCATCCGCAACCTGATCCGCGAGGCCAAGGTGGCGCAGATGTACTCGGCAATCCAGACCGGCAACAACTACGGCATGCAGACGCTCGACCAAAACCTGACGGACCTGGTCAAGCGCAACGTGATCAGCCCGGCCGAAGCGCGCGGCAAGGCCAAGATCCCGGAGAACTTCCCCGGCTAGTATGGTGGCGACTTCTCGTTGGTACTTTTTTTGAAAGGAAGCTCTCATGGAGCGCGACCAGGCAACCAAGTTCATCAACGACCTGCTCAAGCTGATGATCAGCCGCAATGGCAGCGACCTGTTCATCACGGGTGACTTTCCCCCGGCCATCAAGGTCGATGGCAAGGTCACTAAGGTTTCGCCGCAGCCGCTCAACGCCGGTCATACCCTGGCCCTGGCGCGCTCGATCATGAGCGACAAGCAGGCCGCCGAGTTCGAGCGCACCAAGGAATGCAATTTCGCCATCGCGCCGCCCGGCGTGGGGCGTTTCCGCTGCAATGCCTTCGTGCAGCAGGGCAAGGTCGGTCTGGTCATGCGGGTCATTCCGCAGATTCTGCCCACCATCGACGGGCTGGGCGTGCCGCAGATCCTCAAGGAAGTGGTGATGTCCAAGCGCGGCCTCACCATCCTGGTGGGCGCCACCGGGTCGGGCAAGTCCACCACGCTGGCGGCCATGATCGACTGGCGCAACGAGCAGTCCTATGGCCACATCATCACCATCGAGGACCCGGTGGAGTTCGTGCACATGCACAAGAACTGCGTCATCACACAGCGTGAAGTGGGGCTGGACACCGATAGCTGGGAGGCGGCGCTGAAGAACACCCTGCGCCAGGCGCCCGACGTGATCCTGATGGGCGAAATCCGCGACCGCGAAACCATGGAGCATGCCATCGCGTTCGCCGAAACCGGTCACCTGTGCATGGCCACGCTGCATGCCAACAGCGCCAACCAGGCGCTTGACCGGGTGATCAACTTCTTCCCGGAAGAGCGCCGGCCGCAATTGCTGATGGACCTGTCGCTCAACCTCAAGGCGTTCATTTCGCAGCGCCTGGTGCCCAAGCAGGATGGCAAGGGACGGGCCGCGGCCGTGGAAGTGATGCTCAATACCCCGCTGATTTCGGACTTGATCTTCAAGGGCGAGGTATCCGAGATCAAGGAAATCATGAAGAAGAGCCGCAACCTGGGCATGCAGACCTTCGACCAGGCGCTGTTCGATGCCTTCGAGGCCAACGTCATCAGCTACGAGGATGCGTTGCGCAACGCCGATTCCCTGAATGACCTGCGGCTGCAGATCAAGCTCAATTCCCAGCGCGCCAAGACCCAGGACCTGTCTGCCGGCACCGAACATTTCGCAATCGTTTAAGGCGGCTTCATGGGCAGTACCAATCCAAAGAAATACGAATCCGTCCCCGCGCGCAAAGTAGCCTTTCTGGGCCTGGGTGTGATGGGCCATCCCATGGCCGGGCACCTGGCGCTGGCCGGGCATGAGGTCACCGTCTACAACCGCAGCGCTGCCAAAACCCAGGCCTGGCGCCAGGAGTTCAAGGGCAACGCGGCCGACACGCCTGCGGCTGCGGCGCGCGATGCCCAGATCGTCTTTTGCTGCGTCGGCAACGACGACGACCTGCGAAGTGTCGTGTTGGGGCCTGAAGGCGCGCTAGCCGGGATGAAGCCTGGCGCAGTGTTCGTGGACCACACCACGGCTTCAGCGAACGTCGCACGCGAACTGCACGGCGCGGCCGCGCGAATGGGCCTGTCGTTCGTCGACGCACCGGTCTCCGGCGGACAGGCGGGGGCGCAAAACGGCCTGTTGACAGTGATGTGCGGGGGCGACGCCGCGGCATTCGAAACCGCCAGGCCGGTTGCCATGGCTTTCTCGCGTGCCTTCACGCTGCTGGGCCCGGCCGGCGCCGGCCAGCTGGCCAAGATGGTCAATCAGATCGCCATTGCCGGCCTGGTGCAAGGCCTGTCCGAGGCAATCGCATTTGGCGAAAAGGCGGGGTTGGACATGGCGCAAGTGCTGGAAGTCATTGGCAAAGGCGCGGCGCAGAGCTGGCAGATGGACAACCGCGGCAAGACCATGATAGCCGGCCAGTTCGAGTTCGGCTTCGCGGTCGACTGGATGCGCAAGGACCTGGGGCTGGTGCTCGACGAGGCCAAGGGCAATGGCGCCCGCCTGCCGGTGACTGCGCTGGTGGACCAGTTCTACGCCGATGTCCAGGCCAGTGGCGGGCGGCGCTGGGACACCTCCAGCCTGATTGCTCGGCTGAAGTGATCAGGGCTTTGCCGCGCTCGCTGGCGCGGCAGGCTTGGCGGCCTGGTCAGGCGCCAGGCGCTGAAGCTCCTCTTCACTCAGAAGCTCGAACACCCGCACCACGCGCTGCACGCCGCTGATTCCGCGCACGACCTGGGTGGCCCGGTCGGCTTCGCGCAGGGTGACTCGCCCCATCAGGTAGACCGTGCCGCGCTCGGTGACGACCTTGAAGGCGCCCGAGTAGATCTCCCTGGCGTCCAGCAGCGACGCGCGAACTTTGCCCGTGATCAGCGTATCCGACGAGCGCTGGGACAGCGTGGAGCTTGCCATCACGCCCAGTTCGTTGACGATGGTGCGCACGTTTTCGACCCGCGAGACTGTCTGTTCCGCGGTCTGTTTGGCCTGGTCGGTGGGCACCTCGCCCGTCAACAGCACCTGACGGTTGTAGCTCGTGATGTTGAAGTGCGCCGCATCACCCAGCGCTTCGCGCAAGCGGCTTGCCGCCCGCAATTCGATCCCTTCGTCCTCCAGCTGCGCGCCTGAAGTGCGCCGGTCGACCGCCACCATCGCACCCATGGCCGCGCCGCCCACGATCAATGGCGCGCAGGCCGACAGTGTCGCCGCGGCCACAGCCGATAGCAGAAGTACCTTGAATGTCGCTTTCATGTCTGTGGTTCCTGTTCTCCGAGTAGCTGTGCATCCACGCCGTCGCAGATGCAATGCAATGCAAGGATGTGTACTTCCTGGATGCGGGCCGTGCGGTCGTGCGGGACGCAGACGTGCACGTCTGTTTCGCGCAGGGCCTGGGCGACCTTGCCGCCGCCCCGGCCAGTGAGCGCGACAACCGTCATCTCGCGCTCATGGGCCGCTTCGATGGCCGCCAGCACATTGGCGGAATTGCCGCTGGTGGTCAGTGCCAGCAGGACGTCGCCAGCCTGGCCCAGTGCGCGCACCTGCCGCGAGAAGATGCGGCTGAAGTCGTAGTCGTTGGCTATTGCAGTGAGGATCGAACTGTCGGTGGTCAGCGCAATAGCGCTGAGCTCGGGCCGTTCGCGTTCGAACCGGCCGACAAACTCGGCCGAGAAATGCTGTGCATCGGCCGCGGAACCGCCATTGCCGCACGCCAAGACCTTGCCGCCGCTGGTAACGCAGGCGAGGACCGCCTGCACGGCGGCGGCGATCGGCTTGCTCAGTGACTGGGCGGCCTGGTACTTCAGGTCCGCGCTGTCGATGAAATGCTGTTGGATACGTTGCTCGAGCATTGCTGGCGATGATAACCCCAGGCGCACGGCCAGGGTCCCGGCCAAGCTGTCCCGGGGTTGCGCGCCAGCCCGCTACGCACCAAACGGCGAGGTGGATTCGAACCGCACCCAATACCCACGCATTGATCGTGGTCGCGACGTAACAAGATCCAGGACGCACCTGTCCTGCGTATTACCTGGGCGTTTCATCCCTACCAACCCCGCACCAGGAGAGCGACATGCGACTCAACAAGCACAAGACACTGAAGTTGGCCCTGCTGGCCGCGAGCGCCACTTGCGCCGCCGGCCTCTGCCTGGCGTCCAGCCACCGTGAGGCACCTTTCATCACGACCAGCCCCAAGGTCGACGCAAGCGACTTCTACATGTTCCGCAGCTACGAGGGCGTCGCTGCCAACGGCACGGGCGGACGCAGCGACTACGTGACGCTGATCGCCAACTACCAGCCGCTGCAGGGGCCCTACGGCGGGCCCAACTATTTCCAGATGGACCCGAACGCGCTTTACGAGATCCATATCGACAACAACGGCGACGCGGTGGAAGACATCACGTTCCAGTTCCGCTTCAACAACAAGCTGAACAACGTGGCGCTGCCGATCGGCAGTGGCGCGGCGCAGAAGTCGATCGCCATCCCCCTCATTCAGGCCGGGGCGGTGGCCAACGTCAGCGATGCCAATCTCAACGTCAGCGAAACCTACACGATCAACGTCGTGCGCGGTGACCGGCGCAAGGGTTCGGTGTCGGCGGTGACAAAGGCGACGGGTGCGGCCACATTCGAGAAACCGGTCGACTACATCGGCGTCAAGACGTTGGGAAACACGGCCACCTATGCCGCCTATGCCGCCAGGCACGTCCATGACATCAAGATACCCGGCTGCCCTGCGGGCAAGGACGCCGGCCGGGTCTTCGTCGGCCAGCGCCAGGAAGGTTTTGCCGTCAACCTGGGCCCGATCTTCGATCTGGTGAATGCACCGCTGTCAGTCATTACCAACCCGGCCAACATCAACGTCGCTGCCGCCAATTCGATCCAGGACACCAATGTCACCTCCATCGCGCTCGAGGTACACAAGGATTGCCTCACGGCCGGCAGCGAGACGGTCATCGGTGGCTGGACGACCGCCAGCCTGCGGCAGGCACGGCTGCTTTCGGGAGCGCCCGCATCCGGCCACCAGACCAGCGAGAAGCCTGGCGGCGCATGGACCCAGGTCTCACGCCTGGGCCAGCCGCTGGTCAATGAGGTCGTCATAGGCCTCAAGGACAAAGACAAGTTCAATGGTTCCAGACCCAGGGACGATGGTCAGTTCCTGGACTATGTGACCAACCCGACGCTGCCGGCGCTACTGGGCCTGGTGCTGACCGGCAATGCCGCCGGACTGGCGCCGACCAACATACCGCGTACCGACCTGGCTACCGTGTTTCTGACCGGCATCGTCGGCGTCAACAAGCCGACCACGGTGATGCCATCGGAGATGCTGCGCCTGAATACCGCTGTCGCCCCGGTGCCCTTCGCCAGCCAGAATCGCTTGGCCATCGTCGGAAGCCTGAAGACTTCCCCTGCGGGCACAGACTTCGCAGGGTTCCCGAATGGTCGCCGGCCCAAAGACGATGTCGTCGACATCG
>JANYAN010000470.1 GCA_025361305.1 Burkholderiales bacterium | reverse complement strand
CCTGGGCCAAGTTCAAGACCTGCTTCTACGCGACGGCCGAAAGCTCGGCGATGATTTTCCTGATCTTCATCGGCGCCGACGTCATGAACTCCACCCTGGCGCTCACGCAAATCCAGAGCCATCTGGCCGGTCTGATCGCCGGCTGGAACGTCGCGCCGATCTGGGTCATGGTGGGCATCGTCGCCTTGCATATCGTGCTGGGGACGGTCACCGAAGAATTGTCGATCGTCCTGCTCACCATCCCGATCTTCTTCCCGGTGGTGATGGGCCTGGATTTCGGGATGCCCAAGGAGTCGCTGGCGATCTGGTTCGGGATCCTGATCCTCATGGTGGTGTCGTTCGGCCTGCTGGTGCCGCCGATGGGCCTGAACGTCTATGTGGTCAATGGCATGGCCGGCGACGTGCCGCTTGGCGAGAGCTTTCGCGGTGTCATGCCGTTTCTGGTCAGCGATGCCGTGCGCATCGTGCTGATGCTGGCTTTCCCCGGCATCGCCCTGTGGCTGGTCAAATTCATGAATTGATCTGAACGAGGGAATTCACCGTAGTCGATACTGCGCGAAATCCGCTACCGTCTGTCTTCATTTGCCAACGGAGTTTCCAGTGATTCAACGTCGAAGCGTCCTCAAATCCGGCGCAGCCGTCGCCCTCGGTGCGTCCTCGCTGTCCGGCCTCGCTCAACAGGCCGTCACCCTGAAGTTCCACACCTTCATGGCGCCGCTATCCAACGTCTGGCTGACGATGCACAAGCCCTGGATGGAAAAGGTCGAGAAGGAGTCGGGCGGCCGCATCAAGTTCGAAGGCTATCCGGCCATGCAGCTGGGTGGAACCCCGGTCCAGCTCTACGACCAGGCCAAGGACGGCGTCGTCGACATCGTCTGGACCCTGCCCGCCAACACGGCCGGCCGCTTTCCCCGGGTCGAGGTGTTTGAATTGCCGTTCATCATGAACAATGCCGAGGCGACCTCCCAGGCCTTCTGGGAATACGTGCAGACCATGGCGCCAGACGAATTCAAGGATGTCCAGACGCTGGCGCTGCACGTGCACGGCCCGGGCATGTTCCATACCAAGGACAAGCTGATCAAGACCCCGGCCGACCTGAAGGGCATGAAGCTGCGCGGGCCGACCCGCCAGATCACCAAGATGCTGGGCTACCTGGGCGCCATCCCTGTTGGAATGCCGCTGCCGCAGATCCCCGACGCGCTGTCCAAGGGAACGATCGACGGCTGCGTCATCCCCTGGGAGGTAGTCCCCTCGGTCAAGGTGCATGAGCTGACCAGGTTCCACAGCGAATTCGACCCGGCCGGAGGCGCGCTCTACACCACCACGTTTGTCATGGCCATGAACAAGGCGAAGTACAACTCGCTGGCGCCCGACCTGAAGAAGGTCATCGATAATAACTCGGGGCTTGCCACTTCTGGCTGGCTTGGCAAAGTCCAGCAAGGCAACGACCCTGTGGGCCGCAAGGCCGCAGAGGACCACAAGAACACGATCTACACCATCCCTCCTGCCGACGCGCAGGAGTTCAAGCGCAAGGCGCGGCTGGTCGAGGTCGAGTGGGTCGAAGACATGAACAAGCGCGGCTTCGACGGCCGCAAGCTCCTCGATACCGCGCGCGCGCTGATTGACAAGCACGGCAAGCCGGCGGTCAAGAAGGCCTGAGCAAGGCGTCCGCGCCTGCCGCCGACCAGGGGCTCCGCAGGGAGCCCTTTTTTTTACTTACACTCAAGCCATGCTGCTGTACCGGCCCATCAAACATTGCAGGAATTGCGGCGCCGCCGTGGTTTACCGCTTGCCAGACGACGGTGATGTGCGAGAGCGTGCGGTCTGCCCGGCCTGCGCTACGATCCACTACGAAAATCCATTGAACGTCGTGGGCACAGTGCCGTACTGGGGCGACAGGATATTGCTCTGCAAGCGCAACATCGAGCCACGCTGGGGCAAGTGGACCCTTCCGGCCGGCTTCATGGAACTGGGTGAAACGACCGTGCAGGGCGCGGCACGCGAGACCGACGAGGAAGCAGGTGCGCAGTTCGAGATGGAGGGCCTGCTCACGGTACTGAGCGTGCCGCGGGTCGGCCAGGTGCACCTGTTCTACCGGGCGCGGCTGTTGAGCGACCGGTTCGACCCGGGCCACGAGACCATCGAAGCCCGCCTTTTTTCGGAAGCCGAGATTCCGTGGGACGAGATCGCGTTCAAGACCGTCAAGGAAACACTGGTCCGCTACTTCGACGACCGGCGCAAGGGCCATTACGACGTGCACACCATCGACATCGTGTGATGGCCCGGCGCCTCACTTGCTGAGGTTGGTGTCCCCCCGCAGCGCGGCCTCCGCCCGGCGCCTGACACACACCGGGTGGTCATGCAGCCCCGGCCGTGCACACTGCTCATTGAGGCAGAGCTGCTTACCCAGCAGGAACCTGTCCTTGCAGGCCTCGACGGGGTCAAGTTCGTGGTTCGCGCTGGCAGCAGCCGCTTGAGCCGCAGCCCGGGCTTCCTGACGCATTGACGCAGCTGTCGCAGGTGGATGGCGCTCGCCTGCGACCACTGGGTCGGTACGGGAGACGACCGGCTGACTGGCAGCGCCCTGCGCTCGGACCGGCAGGGCCACGGCCTTGGGTCGTGAGCCGGCCGAGCGCGCCTTGATCGAGCTGGCGCCAGAGCTTGCCGACGCCGGGGCCTGGGCGCTCACTTGCGCCAGCACGGCGGCGCCGGATGCCACCGGGCCCTGCGGCGGCTCAGCGGTGCCAGTTGGCCCGGTTGCAACATATGCGCCCGCAGTTCTATTGTTGTCGCCGGATCCCTTCATCAGCAGCCCCGCGGCCACGGCCGCAACCAAAAGTGCGGCTATCCCCGCCAGCGCGGCAGCCGACAGCTTCCGGCGTGCGGATGGAAGCCCTGGCGTGC
The DNA here is from genome assembly GCA_025361305.1 of Burkholderiales bacterium. Classification (GTDB taxonomy): domain Bacteria; phylum Pseudomonadota; class Gammaproteobacteria; order Burkholderiales; family Burkholderiaceae_C; genus Ramlibacter. The sequence goes on along the minus strand of JANYAN010000470.1, from coordinate 2,123 downwards.
GTGCTGGCGCAACAACCGGCTGGGCTACCGAAACCGTGCTCGCCGTTGGGGCCGCAGTGCTGGCCAAGGGCGCTGTGACTGCGTCGGCCTGAGGCAGCGGCGGGCGCGTCGGTTCCGGGCGCGATCGCGTGGCTTCAAGGTCCCCCTCCACGGCCGGTGGGGCAGCGGCGCCGTCAAGCAGGGCCTGGCCGGCCACCCCCCCGGCCGCCAACCGGCGCAGGCGGCGGCGCGCAAGGTCGCCATAGATCCCGGCCGGAAATCGGGCCAGGAAGCCCTCCAGTTCCTGAGGTTCCGCCGATTCCTTGATTTCTTTCCAGTAGACCAGTTCGAGCTCCTGCGCCACTGTCGTGGCCGACGGGCTGGTCTCCATCGTGCCCAGGCCCGGCACGCTGTGGCCGCCACCGAACGGCAGTGCATCCTGGACCGGCTTCTTGTGCGGATCGGCCGGCGGCACGATGGTGGAATCTTCGGCACGACGAATTGCCGACTGCAGCGCCGATGCGAAGTCCCTGGCCGTCGCAAAGCGCTGATTGCGGTCCTTGGCCAGTGCCCGGGCCACAACCGCGTCGATCGCGGCAGGCAGCTTGGCATTGAAGGAACTGGGCGCCGACGGCGTATGGCCGATGATCTGGTGAATGATCGAAAAGTCATTGTCACCGTCGAACGGGCGCTTGTCGGTGAGCAGCTGATAGAGAACCACGCCAACCGAGAACAGATCTGCGCGCGCGTCGATCTTCTGGCCCTGAACCTGTTCGGGCGACATGTACTTGAGCGTGCCCACCATGCTGCCCTGAGTGCGGGTAGCCTCCCCTGAATCCTGGATGCGGGCAACACCGAAGTCGGCCAGCTTGACGCGGCCACCCGGCTCGATCAGCATGTTGGCTGGCTTGATGTCGCGGTGCACGATGCCCTGCTTGTGCGCATAGTCCAAGGCCGAAAGCAGGTCGCGGATCATCTTGAGCGAATGGTCCAGCGAATAGCGCATGCCGGCGTCCAGGTGGTGCTTGAGGTCCTCGCCCTGGATGTATTCCATCACCAGGAACGCGGTGTCGCCATCACGGTCTGAATCGTAGACACTGACGATATTGGGGTGCTGCAGCCGCGCCGCGGACCGCGCCTCGGTACGAAACCGGTGCTCGTATTCGGCGGCCGCTTCTTCCGAGAGGTTCTCAACCTTCACGGTCTTGATCGCCACCCGCCGTTCCAGGTTCGGATCCCGCGCCTCGTACACTATTCCCATTGCGCCCTTGCCGAGAACGCGAACCAGGTCGTAGCGGCCAAGTTTCTTCAGAGTCACGTTGAGCTTGCGTCTCGGTAACTGGGGAAGCAGATTCTAGCCTGTGCCTCCGGCCAGTGCCGGCGTGTCAGCGCCGGGGCCGCTGACTGCGGCGCCTGGCCTGCTGGCTCTCGCGCAGGTACGGTTCGGCAAAATACTTGTCCAGCAGGCTCCTGGCCCATTGCGCCAGATCGTCCGCCCGGCCCGAGTACTCCCTGACGTACGCGTCCCAGGCACGCCCCCTTTCGAAAAGCTTGCCGCCACGTCCGAGCAACCGGGCCTTCATCGCATCGGGTTCGAACTCACGCAACACGCCTTCCACCGTCGCCTGCGCGGCGGCACGGGTGGCCACGTCATGGGCAAGCAGCTCGGACAGCAGCGCCTGCACCGCGCGCGCGGGATTGACAAAACCCGTGCTGGCCGCGTGGCCGCCAAAGAGATAGTTCAGCTTGGCCTCCAGCGGCCAGTCTGCGTCCAACGGATTGTCGTCCCGGGCTGCGAGCAGGGTGCGGTCTTCAGCGCGCAGGTGCTCCTTGGAAGCGATGGATTGTGCGCGCAAGTCGAGCAGTCCGACCACGGCTTCCCGCACGATGGCGCCGATTGCTTCGAGCTCCGCAGGGGCTATCGGGCCCACCTTGTCCGGATCCAGTCCCAGCCCCTCGAAGAAGCGCGCCATGTCGCCCGGAATGGAGCCCGGCAGTGTTGCGCTACCTGTGACCGCGTGGGTCGCGCGTGGGTCGGCCGGTGAATCGAACCCCCAGTCCGCGAACGGATCGTCGTTTGCCCTGGCGCGCGTCCCATCGGGTACCTGGGCGACGCCGATGCTGTAGTCGCCCACCCGAAATAC
>JANYAN010000465.1 GCA_025361305.1 Burkholderiales bacterium | reverse complement strand
GGCCGCCGAAGGCGAGCGCGATCTTGGCCTTCATCCAATCCATGGTGTAGCTGAGGCGATCACGCTCCGGCAGGCTCCATGTGACGCCCAGCGCGCGGCCGCGCGGGATGATCGTGACCTTGTGCACCGGGTCGCATTTGGGCAGCAGCTTGCCGATCAGGGCGTGGCCCGACTCGTGGTAGGCCGTGTTGCGGCGCTCCTCCTCGGGCATGACCATGCTCTTGCGCTCGGGGCCCATGAAGATCTTGTCCTTGGCCTTCTCGAAATCCTGCATCTCAACAACCCGCGCATTGCGGCGAGCGGCCATCAAAGCGGCCTCGTTGCACAGGTTGGCCAGGTCGGCGCCGGACATGCCTGGCGTGCCGCGCGCGATGATGCTTGCATTGACATCCTGGCCAATCGGCACCTTGCGCATGTGGACGTTCAGGATTTGCTCGCGCCCGCGGATGTCGGGCAGTTGCACATAGACCTGTCGGTCGAACCGGCCGGGCCGCAACAGCGCGGCGTCAAGGATGTCGGGCCGGTTGGTGGCGGCCACAACGATCACGCCCAGATTGGTCTCGAAGCCGTCCATCTCGACCAGCATCTGGTTGAGGGTCTGTTCGCGCTCGTCGTTGCCGCCGCCCAGGCCAGCCCCGCGCTGACGCCCCACAGCGTCGATTTCGTCGATGAAGATGATGCAAGGCGCGTTCTTCTTGGCGTTCTCGAACATGTCGCGCACGCGTGCGGCACCGACGCCGACGAACATTTCAACGAAATCGGAACCCGAAATGCTGAAGAACGGAACCTTGGCCTCGCCCGCGATGCCCTTGGCCAGCAGTGTCTTGCCCGTGCCCGGTGGGCCGACCAGCAAAAGGCCTCGGGGGATGCGGCCGCCGAGCTTCTGGAATTTCTGCGGGTCCTTGAGGAAATCGACGACCTCCTTGACCTCTTCCTTGGCTTCGTCGCATCCGGCGACATCAGCAAAAGTAACCTGGTTGTTGTTCTCGTCCAGCATCCTGGCCTTGCTCTTGCCGAAGCTGAATGCGCCGCCCTTGCCGCCGCCCTGCATCTGGCGCATGAAATAGACCCACACGCCGATCAGAAGGAGCATCGGCCCCCAGCTGACCAGGAGGGTCATCAGCAGCGAGCCCTCTTCGCGCGCCTTGACGTCGAACTTCACGCCGTTGTTGATCAGGTCGCCGACCAGGCCGCGATCAAGGTAGGTGGCGGTGGTTCGAACCTTGCGATCGTCGGTGGTGATCGCCACGATCTCGGTGCCGCCCTGGCCCTCCTGGATAATCGCGTTCTTGATCCGTTTGCCACGCACTTCTTCCAGGAAATCGGAGTAACCCATCACGCTGGCGCCGGCCACGCCGCGGGTGTCGAACTGCTTGAATACCGTGAAAAGCACGAGGGCGATCACCAGCCACACGGCAATTTTTGAGAACCACTGATTGTTCAACTCGAGTCTCCGGGAGAGTACTTGTCCTACTTGCGCCCCATTCTAGGCGTTTCAAGCGGTGAAATGACGTATTTTCGCTACTCAGGCCCCAGCCATGCGAGGGCCATTCCGGGCGTTTTCACTTGCGAATCGGGGGCGCCTTCAGGCCAACGCCGATGAGGAATGTTTCAGAAGACTTGTCTCGTGACGCTTTGGGCTTGAGCGGTTTGACTACGTTGAAGCTTTCCTTGAACAACTTGACGAGCTGGCTGTAGCCGCCGCCGTGGAAAACCTTGACCACCAGCGCCCCACCTGGCTTGAGGTGCGCCAGCGCAAATTCGACGGCGAGTTCGACCAGGTGGCTGATCCTGGCCGAGTCCGCCGCCTCGATGCCCGACAGGTTGGGCGCCATGTCCGAAACCACGGCATCGGCCTGTCGCCCGGCCAGCACCGCTTCGACCCGCTCCAGCACCTCGGGCTCCCGAAAATCGCCCTGAAGGAACAGAACACCTTCAACGGGGTCCATGGGCAGGATGTCCAGCGCAATGATGGTGCCGTTGAGCGTGCCGGCCGCGGCGCCCCCCGGGGACAGGCGCCGACGCAGGTACTGGCTCCAGGCGCCCGGCGCCGAGCCCAAATCGACCACCAGATGGCCTGGTCGGACAAGCCCCAACGTCTCATCGATCTCCTTGAGCTTGTAGGCCGCACGGGCCCGATAGCCTTCCTTCTGGGCAAGCTTGACGTAGGTGTCGTTGACGTGATCGTTCAGCCACGCCTTGTTGACCTTCTTGCTTTGGGTTTTGACTTTCATTGAAGTGCCGATTTTGATCTGAGATCCCGTCCCACGACGCGGGATAATGCGAGATGCCTCAAATTCAACTCACCATCGCGCAACGCAAGGAACACCGCGCACTGGCCCACCATCTTGATCCCGTGGTCATGATCGGCAACGACGGGCTGACGGCGTCCGTCAAGAAGGAAATCGATGCATCGCTCGATGCCCACGGGCTGATCAAGATCCGCGTGCTGGGCGACGACAGGACCCAGCGCGAGGCCTTCTACCAGGCACTGGCCGACGAATTGGGCGCCGCGCCCATCCAGCACATCGGCAAGCTGCTGGTGCTGTGGCGCCCGAAGGCCGAAAAGACGCAGGTGCCGGACGAAGATCGCCAGCCCGGGCCGCGCGATGTGAAGGTACTGAAGTACAGCAAACGAAGCGGTCAGCGGCCCGAAGTCAAGACCTTGCGCGTCCTGGGCAATCAGCGCCTGACACCAGGCGGGCAGGTCAAGCGCGCCAAGAAGCCCAAGCAGAAGTCGGTCAAGAAGGGGCGCCAGACCTAGGCGCCGTCACCTTCCATAGCACCACCCCGGCGCACAGCCACTGCAGCGCATACATCGCGCTACCCACGCTGTGCCACAAGCGCAGGTTCTCGCGGGCCACGATGCGCGGCGCCACGCCAAACTCCCCCAGCAAAGCCAGCAGCAGTCCGGCAAGAACGAACATCACTGCGCCGCCGGCCCAGTCCATCCGGGCTTGTCCCTCCGGGTTGCGGGCCGAAACGATCAGCAACAGCGCGCAGCCCAGCGCGACATAGGTCTGGGCCGTGAACAACCGCGCCGCCATGTTCCCCGCAAGTGCAGGCGTGGCCAGATTGACGAAAAGGAGCGGCACCGCCACGAAGCCAATCATCGACAGGCTGCCCCACCACAGCGCGGCTGCGAAAACCGGTATGCGATGGCGCACAGGCTCACGCGTAGTGGACGGCGACGATTTCGTAGCGTTTGAGGCCCGCTGGAGCCTGTACCTCTGCGGTATCCCCCTCTTCCTTGCCGATCAGCGCACGCGCGATCGGGCTGGAGATATTGATCAGGCCCAGCTTCAGGTCGGCCTCGTCTTCGCCGACGATCTGGTACTTGACTGATTCACCAGTCGCCTCTTCCTCGAGCTCCACCGTCGCGCCGAACACCACCTTGCCTCCTGCATCGACCTGGGAAGGGTCGATGATCTGAGCCGCAGACAGCTTGCTTTCGATTTCCTTGATGCGGCCCTCGATGAAGCCCTGGCGATCCTTGGCGGCCTCGTATTCGGCGTTCTCCGACAGGTCACCCTGCGCGCGCGCCTCCGAGATCGCATTGATGACCCAGGGGCGGTCCACGGTCTTGAGCTTGTGCAGTTCGGCCTTGAGCTTGTCGGCGCCGCGGCGGGTAATGGGGATGGTGGCCATGATATCGATCGCCTCAAAACAAAAAGCCGGACTTCGCGTCCGGCGCTTGGTGTCGCACAGTCCTAGATCAGGGTATGTCCGGCAAGCCGGGTCAGGATGGCCAGCGGGCTCGCCTGCAGATTGTATTGCCTCTGGACGGGCAGATGAAAGGTCTGTTCGATCATGTTGCAGCCCGACATCGCGGCATGCGCGGTCTGGTCGGAAAAACAGACCCACGTGCTGCCCGAGGGGAACGGCATGGTCACCTGGGCCGACTCGCGCTGATAGCGCATGTCCGACTTCATGCCGTCGTGCAGTTGCAGCATCAAGTGGTCGTATTCGCTGCGCAGCGACTTGGTCACGTGCAGCGCATTGAGCAGCCGCGCCTGCGCCGGGGAATAGCGGTGCGCCAGTGGCAGGAAGCGCCGGGCGACATCGACGAAGGGCTCGCCAACGCGCCAGACGCGCGGCTCGCCGTGCGGATTGATGTTGGAGAAAACGCGCAGGATGCGCTCGCCACGGTTAGGCCGCGACGGAAAGGCGTCGACGTGCAGGCGCCGGTCGTCGGCTCGCCACGACTGCCGTCGCGTGGACACCTGGGTCGGCCTCAGGCTGGTGGGTGCGGCCCTGAGATATTGCGAATACTCCGGCAGCAGCGAATCCACGAGCGTCGTCGCCTGGCTCGCGAATCGGGCCATCATGGCACCCACCTGGGCCTGTGCAGTTTCGTCGCCGGCGACGCCCTTGAGCTGACCCTTGGAGTCCCGACTGATGTTTCGGACGCCCTGACGCAGCAGTTCGGGCCGCAACAGTGCCTGTTCGGCGGGCGAGAGCTCGAATGGCAGTTGCGGAAAGTACAGCACTTTGCCATCCTCAGCCGCCGAAATCCAGCCCGCATCTGACGCGAACGCGTCCCACTGATTGCCGTCCACCGTCAGGATTTGCGATTCCACGCCGCCTCTCCGATCCGTTTTTTTCCGCTCAGCCCGCCGCAAGTTGCGAATGGAGTTCCTGCAACGAGCACACCCCCAGGTCGTCCATGTATTTCATTCCCTCCACGGCCGCTTCGGCCCCGGCGATCGTGGTGAAAGTGGTTACCCGCGCCAGCAGCGCCGACGTGCGGATCGCGCGCGAATCGGCAATCGCGTTGCGCCGTTCTTCCACCGTGTTGATGACCATCACGATCTCGTTGTTCTTGATCATGTCGACCACGTGTGGCCGGCCTTCGGTCACCTTGTTGACGCTGGCGCAGGCAATCTCCGCTGCCGAAATGGCGGCCGCCGTGCCCTTGGTCGCGACGATTTCGAATCCTTGCGCAGCGAGTTGCCGTGCTATTTCGACGGCACGCGGCTTGTCGCTGTTCTTCACCGTGAGGAACACCCGGCCTGTGCGGGGCAGCTTGGTGCCCGCGCCCAGCTGGCTTTTGACAAACGCCTCGCCAAAGGTCTTGCCCACGCCCATCACTTCGCCCGTCGATTTCATCTCGGGGCCCAGGATCGTGTCGACGCCGGGGAATTTTACGAACGGAAACACCGCCTCTTTGACACTGAAGTACGGTGGAGTCACCTCGGCAGTGATTCCCTGCGAGTCGAGCGATTGGCCCACCATGCAGCGGGCCGCCACCTTGGCCAGCTGGATGCCGGTAGCCTTGCTGACATACGGCACGGTGCGCGATGCGCGTGGATTGACTTCCAGCACATAGATCACGTCCTTGCCCTCGATGTTCTGGATGGCGAACTGCACGTTCATGAGGCCGACCACATTCAATGCCCGGGCCATCTCCGAGGTCTGCCGCTTCATCTCGTCCACGGTCGCCTTCGACAGCGAATAGGGTGGCAGCGAACAGGCCGAATCGCCCGAGTGAACACCGGCCTGCTCAATGTGCTCCATGACGCCGCCGATAAAGGTGCGCTTTCCATCCGACAGGCAATCCACGTCGCATTCGATCGCGTCGTTGAGAAATCGGTCGAGCAGGACTGGGGAATCGTTTGACACCTTGACCGCTTCGCGCATGTAGCGCTCAAGGTCGCGTTGCTCGTGCACGATTTCCATGGCGCGGCCACCCAGGACATAGCTCGGGCGCACCACCAATGGATAGCCCAGCGCTGCGGCCTTTTCCAGCGCCTCGGGCTCGGTACGTGCCGTGGCGTTGGGCGGCTGGCGCAGGCCGAGGGCATGCAGCAATTTCTGGAACCGTTCGCGGTCTTCGGCGGCATCGATCATGTCCGGACTGGTGCCGATGATGGGCACGCCTTCGGCCTCCAGGCCCAGCGCCAGCTTCAGCGGTGTCTGGCCGCCGTACTGGACGATGACGCCCACCGGTTTTTCCTTGTCGACGATTTCCAGCACGTCTTCCAGCGTCAGCGGCTCAAAATACAGCCGGTCGCTGGTGTCGTAATCGGTGGAAACCGTCTCGGGGTTGCAGTTGACCATGATCGTCTCGTAGCCGTCTTCGCGCAGTGCGAGAGCGGCGTGGACACAGCAGTAGTCAAACTCGATGCCCTGGCCGATCCGGTTGGGCCCGCCGCCCAGCACGATGATCTTCTTGCGGTCGGTCGGCACGGCTTCGCACTCGTCCTCGTAAGTCGAGTACATGTAGGCCGTGTTGGTGGCAAATTCCGCCGCGCAGGTATCGACCCGCTTGTAGACCGGCCGGATCCCCAGCGAGCGCCGCAGGTCGCGGATCACCTTGTCGGTGGTCTTGAGCTGCCTGGCCAGGCGCCGGTCGGAGAAGCCCTTCTTCTTGAGCGCCCGCAATGTCGGCGCATCGATGCAATCCAGCGTCGTTGTTTCCAGTTCGAGCTCGATCTTCACGATCTCCTCGATCTGGACCAGGAACCATTTGTCGATCTTCGTCAGCTCATAAACCTCGTCGACCGACAGGCCCTGCGCGAAGGCGTCGCCCACGTACCAGATCCGCTCGGGGCCGGGCTCGCCAAGCTCCTTTTCAAGAACTTCCCGG
>JANYAN010000449.1 GCA_025361305.1 Burkholderiales bacterium | reverse complement strand
AGTTCGTCGCCCTGGCCAAGTCCAAACCCGGCCAGCTCAACTTTGGCTCATCCGGCCTGGGCAACAGCATTCACCTGGCGGCCGAACAATTCAATGCAGCCGTAGGCATTGCGGCAACGCATGTTCCGTACAAGACAGGCCCGGAGACGGATGCCGCCATCATCGCTGGCAACGTGCAGTACGCGTGGCAGGCGGTGCCCAGTTCGATCGGCCTGATCCAGGGAGGCCGGATCAAGGCGCTCGCTGTCACCGGTGAGACTCGTGATCCGACGCTTCCCAACGTGCCTTCCATCAAGGAATCGGGCTACAACGTTCTGCTGCCCGAACAGTTGTATGGAATGGTTGCGCCGGCCAATCTGCCGCAGGCAGTCCACGCAAGGCTGTCCAAGGCGATTGCTGACATGACGGCCGACCCTTCTTTTCAGGAAAGCGTGCGCAAGGGCGGCGGCGTGCCGTCCCAGATGGATGGCGATGAATTCCGCAAGGTCGTCGTGCGCGACAGCCAGCTCTGGGGCGACCTGATCAAGCGGCTGGGAATCACGGCGACCTGAGCCAAAGTGCGAATCGTCTGACGGCGCCAGGGCGCCATGTCCCACACGGTGGGGCGAACATGCTGGCTAACCTTTAGCAGTCGGCCCATCCGTTGAACAAAGGCAGAGAGCCGGCAGCCGCATGGCCCAACCGGACATCTCAATGAACAACACCAGACTGCGCAGACTAATTGCCTCCTCCCTGCTTGGCGCCTTCGCGCTTTCTCTGGGCGGTTGGGCCTACGCCGACCCGCCTTCCCGGGTGGCGCGTCTGGCCTATGTTGCCGGCCCCACCAGCTTTTCGCCCGGCGGCGAACGGGATTGGGTGCGTGCCAATGTGAACCGGCCCCTGACGACCGGCGACCGGCTGTGGGTTGACAACGGCGCCCGCGCCGAACTGCAGCTGGGCAGCGCCGCCATCCGCGTCGGTGTCGCCACCAGCCTGGCCGTACTCAACCTGGACGACCGGGTAACGCAACTGCAGTTGTCGCAAGGCACTTTGAATGTCCGCGTGCGGCGCCTTGATCGTGGAGAAATTTTTGAGATCGACACGCCCAACCTGGCCTGGTCGATTCGCCAGCCGGGTAGCTACCGCATCCAGGTCGAGTCCGACGGCTCGGCCACCACGGTCACGGTGAGGTCCGGGCTCGCCGAGGTTTACGGCGAAGGCAGCGCCTTCATCACGCGCGACCGCCAGACCTACCGCTTTTTCGGCAGCGGCCTGCGCGACTACCGCAGCTACTCGCAGTGGCCGGCAGATGAATTCGAACGCTGGTCAATGGCCCGCGACCAGCGCTGGGATCGCTCGGTGTCGGCGCGTTACGTGTCGCGCGACCTGATCGGCTATGAAGACCTGGACCAGTACGGCACCTGGCGCCAGGTGCGGGACTATGGCGCTGTCTGGGTGCCCAATCGCGTGGCGGCCGACTGGGCGCCCTATCACGACGGCCACTGGTCCTGGGTCGAGCCCTGGGGCTGGACCTGGGTGGACGACGCGCCATGGGGCTTCGCACCTTCGCACTACGGCCGCTGGGCCCGCTTCGACGGCGCGTGGGGCTGGGTGCCCGGCCCAGTCGCGGCGCGACCTGTCTATGCACCCGCACTGGTAGCCTTTGTCGGGGGCAGCAATTTCACCGTGTCGATCAATGCCGGCAATGTCGGTGCAGTAGGGTGGTTCCCGCTGGCCCCGCGCGAGGTTTACCGGCCCGCCTACGCGGCCAGCCCGGAGTATTACCGCAGCGTCAATACCAGCAACACCGTGATCGACCGCTCGCGCGTCACCAACATCCAGAACAACACAACGGTGACCAACGTCTACGTCAACCAGCAGGTTGCCGGCGCGGTGGTGGCCATGGCGGCCACGGCCTTCGCGCAGTCAAGGCCGGTGGCACACGAGTCAGTGCGGCTGACCCAGCAAGTGGTGACCAGCACCCCGGTGACGGCGGTGGCGCCGATTGCGCCGGTGCACACCAGCATCATTGGCTCCGCGCAGCCTGGCGCCAAGCCACCCGAGGTGGCGGCAACCCGCCCGATCGTCGCCAAGGAGGCTCCGCCGCCCGAACGTGCTTCGTTCGAGGCCCGTCGCAGTGCCTTGACCGCCAACGCCGGCAAGCCTCTGGACGCTGCGGCCACAGCGGCTATCAAGCCAGTCGCACCGGTCGTGGCGCCCCCTGTGGTGGTGGCGGCGCCGGCAGCGCCAGTGGCCCTGCCAGCCAGGCCAGCCAGTGCGCCAGCGGCGGCGCAGGCACCGATACCACAGGCACCGATACCACCACCGGCCGTCGTGCCACCAGCGACTCCAGCAGCGACTCCAGCAGCGAGCGTACCCGCATCGCGTGACCCGCGCAGAGGCCTACCCGAGCCGGACCGTGCGAATCGACCCGCGCCAGCGCCTGCACCGGCGCCCGTAGCTGCACCAGCATTGGCACCCGTTCAGCCCAAGGCGGCAGAGCCCGCCAGGCCGATGCCGGTACCCGCCGCCACTGCACCTGCAGTTCCGAAGGCACCAGAGCCGGTCAAGCCAACGCCGGCGCCCGCAGCGGTTGTGCCCCCGCCCATAGCGCCCAAGGCACCTGAGCCCGCCAAGCCTGCACCTGCACCTGCACCTGTACCTGTACCTGTACCTGTACCTGCACCTGCACCTGCACCTGCACCTGCGCCTGCACCTGGACCTGCCACTGCACCGACTGCAATACCATCGCCGCCCAAGGCCCCGCCAGCAGAACAACGCGCCCCAGCGCCGCCGGCGATTGCAGCGCCATCTCCGCGCTCAACACCGCAGCAACCCGATGTCGGCCGCAGCCGTGACCGGCGAGAGCCAGCAAGCGACGCAACGCGTGGCAACGAGCGCAAGCGCGACGAGGAGCCAGCCCGCAAGCCGTAGGACCCGCAGTAATGGTAAGACCTATCGCTCTATACTGCCCGTTTTCAGGAGACGGGACACGTGATGGAGTGGCAATCGGCGCAGTTCCCGCGTGAAGTCGATCTACTGGTCATCGGCGCAGGTGCGGGCGGAATGGCCGCGGCACTGGCGGCATCACTGCAGGGCCTGGACGTTCTGATCTGCGAGAAAGACGCTCAGGTGGGCGGCACCACCGCGACTTCCGCCGGCACCTTGTGGATCCCCGGCAACCGGCAAAGCCGCGAAGCCGGCTTCAGCGATTCGGCGGACGCCGCGCGCCGCTATATGGATGGCCTGCTAGCCGACCCTGAACTGGGTCGCGAGCTTCGAGAGGTTTACCTGGCGCAGGGCCCGGACATCATCGACTGGTTCAAGCAGCGCTCCGAGGTGCGCTTTCGGCCCAGCGGCAAGCATCCTGACTATCAGGACCGCGATGGCGCGGCCGTCAGCGGACGCGCCCTTGCACCCGAGCCCTTCGACGGCCGCCTGCTGGGGCCGGCGTTCAAGGATGTTCGCCCACCCATTCCGGAGTTCATGGTGTTCAGCGGCATGATGGTTGGCAAGGACGACATTCCGCGCCTGGTCAACCGCTTTGCCTCGCCGGCCAATTTCCTGCACGCCGCGCGGCTGTTCCTCCGTTTTGTGGTTGACCGGCTGTGCTATCCGCGCGGCACACGCCTGATGATGGGCAACGCACTGGTGGGCCGGCTTTACTACAGCCTGCTGCAACGGCGTGTGCCGGTGCTGCTGCGCACGCAACTCAAGTCGCTGATCGTGGAGGAGGGACAGGTCGCGGGAGCTCTGCTGTCCCGCGCCGGACAAACCCGTTCGATACGCGCGCGACGGGGCGTGGTCTTGGCCACCGGCGGCTTTTCCCGCAGCACGCCGCTTCGCGATGTCTTCATGCGCGCACCGGTGCCGCCAGATTCGATGGCGGCGCCCGGTAACCAGGGCGAGGGCGTCACTGCCGCGATGCAGATCGGCGCGCAGGTCAGCGGCCCTACCCACGGCACCGGGGCCTTCTGGGCACCCGTCTCTCGCACCGGCAGCGGCCAGTGGGCTGGCCTGTTCCCCCACCTGGTGCTGGATCGCGCCAAGCCTGGCCTGATCGCCGTCAACGCGGCGGGGCGGCGATTTGTCAATGAGGCCGACTCATACCATCACTTCGTCGAGGCGATGTTCGATTCGGACCGAACCGTGCCGACAATTCCGGCGTGGCTGGTGTGCGAAGCGAGCTTCGTGCGCCGCTGGGGCCTGGGAGCCATTCACCCTGGCACCCGCGATCTCGCGGCCCATCGCCGTGCGGGCTGCTTCGTTGTGGAAGCCTCGCTGGAAGCACTGGCGGGCGCGGCCCGCGTGGATACCCAAGGGCTGAAGGCCACGGTGGCGCGGCACAACGGTTTTGCGCAAACCGGTATCGACGAAGATTTCGGCAAGGGCCGCAGCGAATTGAATCGTTTCAACGGCGACCCGGCGCACAAGCCCAATCCCTGCATCGGCCACATTGGCGACGGGCCCTACTGCGCAATGGCCGTGTGGCCGGCCGACATCGCCTGCAGCAGTGGCCTGGAAACCGATGTGCACGCACGCGTGCTCGACAAGCAAGGTGAGCCGATCGCGGGCCTGTACGCATGCGGTAACGACCTGGCTTCGATCATGCGCGGGACCTATCCGGGGCCGGGCACCACGCTGGGACCGGCGCTGGTGTTTGGCTACCTTGCCGCGCAGCACGCCGCGGGCCGCACGCGAGCTGCTTGATCCCTACGCTGCGGGTGCACGCACGCGGACCTTCCGCACAAGCCCCGACGGCGCAAACAGGATCACCCTTTCGGCGGTGGCGCGTGTGTCGTTTTGCGAGCGCTTGTCACTATAGATCCATACCTCGAAACCACTGTCGAACTTGACTGCCGTTGCCTTCCCGAGCTCGGCCAGGACCTCCGATTTGGATCTCTTGTCACTCGCGTCAGCAGCGGCGCCATCCATGTAATCGAATTCAACCAAGGTGTCGTCCGGCCAGCTGTGGTCGCCCAGCGGCAGAAAGTAGGTGCGGTCGAGCAGGACCTCGCAATCGCAATACGCAAGATCGTCGTTCACGGTGGGATCCTCGCTCGCCCCGCCGTACAGCTTGCTGACGGGCAAGACCTCCCTGCGCGTGCCAGCTGTCAATACAACGCTGAACAACGGTCGATCTGAAAAGAAAAGGTAGCGGGCATCGGGCTTGTCGCAATAGCTGCGCGCGTCCGAGAACAGGCTCGCGATCACGCCAATGACGGAACTCACATTTGAGACCAGGCCCGCCTCGATGCCCACCTGACACTCGAGCCGAAGGTCTCCGAGCCGCCTTGTGTCGGGAGCAAGGTCCGGCGACCGGATTTCGGTGCGCCAGGTCATGCTCATGGCCTTTCGATTCGGCGTCACCACCGCATCTTCGTCCAGGGCGCGCTGATCGCGTGTCAGGGTAAAGGTGTGATCCGGCGCGATGGGCACCGGCGTCTCGACGGTGGGCCCAACAACTTCAAGCACGACGTCGTTGATGTCGGTATCGTGCCGGCGCGGCAGGAGCTTGAAGCGCAGCAACGCTTTGGGCGCCATGCCGTGCTGGCGCTCGAAGAGATCCATACCGCGCAGCATCTTGCGATAGGATTTCTCCACCGGGTCTCGGGCCGTACCCGTAACGGTGACCGATGGAAGAACAGCGCGGCCCGGCTCTTGCGCGCATACCCAAGTACATGCGCACGCCAGCAGCCACGCAATTCGCATTGCGGTGCGCGGGCGCTACGGCTTAGCGCCGATCCTTGCTGACCTCGTTGCCGACAACGCCGCCGACAGCCGCGCCGCCCAGTGTTCCGATGGCACTGCCGCCAGTCAGGACCGAGCCGGCAATGGCACCAACGCCCGCACCCACTGCAACGCTCTTGTCGCGCTCGGACATTCCGGCGCAACCGCTCAGGCCCACAAGGGCCACTACGGCCACTACGGCCACCACACGCGTCGCAAAGTTCTTGATCGTGTTCATATCGTGCCTTTCGGACAAACATTTGGGAACCCGCCCTCAGAATAGGGCGCGGGCCATGGCAACACTGTGGGCCTTTGGCGCCAGCACTTGTAGGACTGCTTCTGTCAACTTTTGCATCAACGCTGCGGTATGCTTGCCGCCAACCCATCCCATGAGCCTCAATATGCGCCACCTCTCGTTGCTGGCATGTGCCTGCGTCGCCTGCGTTGGCGCCGCGCGCGCCGACGACGTGCCTTCGGTGACGCCTTACCGCCCCAGTGTCTCGACACCGGCCGCGCTGTCAGCGCCGGGCTGGCTGGAAGCCGAAGTGGGTGTCGTGAGCAGCCAGGGTGACGACCCGGCCCGCCGTCAGAGCATGCCGTTTGCAATCAAACTGGCGTTTACGCCCGACTGGGGCATTCGCGTCGGAAGCGAAGGCGTCTTTCGCCAGAAAGGTGCCGACGGTTCCGTCGCACGCGGTGCCGGCGATACGGTGTTTGTTCTGAAGCGTCGCCTGGCCGTCGACGACGCTACGGCCTTCGGTCTCGAAGCCGGCGTGAAGTTGCCGACGGCACGCTCCACTCTTGGCAGCGGTCATACCGACACATTCCTCAATGGGATCTTCAGCAGTGACTTCGCACCCGCATGGCATGTCGACCTGAACGCCTGGATAACCCATCTGGGCGGCGCCGATTCGGGGCAAAGCTCCTGGCAGCAGGGATGGGCGGCCGCGTTGTCGCGCAACCTGACCGAAAGGTGGGGCGTTGTCGCCGAATTGTCCGGCACCGACCAGCGTGGGTCTGCCCATACCGGGCTGGCGCTTGCCGCCACGAGCTATTCGGTCTCGCCCGGCCTTACCGTCGATCTTGGGGTGAGCAAGGGACTTAACTCTGCATCGGGCGGATGGTCAGTGTTCACTGGCGCCACGTTCCTGGTGGCGCGCCTGTTCTGAGCCGCCCCGCCTCGTTTGGGGCCGGACTATTCCTCAGGGCACCTCTGTGGACACTCCGTGCGGGATTTGGTCACTTGTTCTTCCACACAGGCCTGCGTTTTTCGGCAAAGGCGCGGGGGCCTTCGACAAGATCCTCGCTGGTGCGCAGGCGCTGGGCGGCCGGAAACTCGCGTGCTGCCATCATCTTTTCCTCGAAGTCCTCACCCAGCATGGTCTTGCGCGCCACCTGCTTGGTCGCACGCAGCGCCAGCGGAGAGCACTCGAGCATCTGGTCGGCCCATTTACGCGCCTCGGCCAAGGCGCCGCCCACGGGCGCCAGGGCAGTGACAAACCCAAGGTCGAAAGCTTCCTTGGCCGGTACCCGGCGGCCTGTGAGCAGGATGCCCATGGCCCGCGGTAGCCCAATCGCCCGCGGCAGATATTGCACGCCACCGGACAGCGCAGCCAGGCCAACCCGCGGCTCAGGCAGGGCGAAGACGGCATTTTCGGCCGCGATCACCAGATCGCACGACAGGGCCAGTTCGAAGCCGCCGCCCATCGCAATGCCGTTGACGGCCGCGATCACCGGTTTGTCCAGGTCGAAGCGCGTGGTCATGCCAGCGAACCCGCTGGGCGGGAAATGCCGTACGCCGCGTTCGGCGTGGGCCTTGAGGTCGTTGCCAGTGGAGAACGCGCGTTCGCCAACGCCGGTGATGATGCCCACCCATTGCTGCGGATCATCGGCGAACTCGTTCCAGACTTCGTGCAGCTCTTCGTCGGCCTCGGCATGAAGCGAGTTCATCACTTCGGGCCGATTGATGGTGACGATGGTCAGGGGGCCGTCGCGCTCGACGCTGCAGAATTCAAGTTGGGAAATGGTCATGCTGCTTCCTAGGCAATTCAGCTCAATCCAGCCACCGGAATGCTCGCGCCGTGAATTGCGCCGGCGCCATCCGAGGCCAGGAAAACGATGACATCTGCCAGCTGTGCCGGTGCGACCCAGCGCGAGGGATCTGCATTGGGCATGTCCTTGCGGTTCTCGGGGGTGTCGATGATCGATGGCAGCACGCAGTTGACGTTGATCCCCTTTTCGCGCAGCTCAGCGGCCATCGACTCGGTCAGGCGGGCCACCACGCTTTTGGAAGCGCTGTAGGCGCCCATCTGGGCCGCGCCGCGGGCTGCGGCGCCAGCACCGACATTGACGATCTTGCCGTGGCCGGCAGCAAGCATGCCTGGCACGACCGCACGCGCCGTGTGCAGCAGCGAGCGGGCGTTCAGCCCCATCAGGAAGTCCCAGGTTCCGTCGGTTGTCTCGTGCACGGCCTGCCCCATCCGGAAGCCGCCGGCCAGGTTGCACAGCACATCGATTCGGCCGAAGTGGGTATGGGCCTGGTCAGCCGCCGCCTGCACAGCGGCCGCGTCCATCAGGTCGGCGGCCAGGCACAGCTGCGTCGGGCTGTCGCCGCCAAAGGCCTTGGCCAGCAGCGTCGCGTCGCGGTCGAGAAGCACGAGATTGGCACCGCGCCGCGAAAACGCCTGCGCCACGGCGCGGCCCAGGTTGCCGCAGGCGCCGGTGATCAGGATGGTTTGCGTTGTTGCTGTCATTCGATGACCATACGGTAATTTCATTTTTGCGTCCATCCGATCTGGCGAAGCCAGCCGGACTGGGGGAAGGACTCATTTTCATGGAAAGCAACACACTGGGTCAGGCAATCCGTGGCGGCGCCAATCGCCTGGTTTGCTGGGCCACGCCCATGCTGCTTGTGCTGGCCACCTTGTCACCCTCAACACAGGCTCAGACTGCCGCACTCGCGGCACCCAACGTCGTCGCCATTTCACCCCGGCTAGTGACCTCGGGGCAGCCCAGCGCAGCAGCCCTGGGGGAACTGGGCGCGCAGGGCTTCGGCGCTGTGATCTACCTGGCGCCACCCACCGTGCGCGATGCGGTGCGGGATGAGCAAGCCATTGTCGAGCGCCAAGCCCTGTTGTACGCCAACATCCCGATCTACTTCAACAATCCCACGGAAGCCGATTTCGAGGCTTTCACGGCGGCCCTGGCCGCAGCCGGCGACCGCAAGGTGCTGGTCCACTGCCAGGTCAACATGCGTGCCTCGAGCATGGTGTTCCTGCACCGTGTGCTGATTGGCCATGAGCAACCCGAGAAGGCTTACGAGGCTGTGGCCAAAGTGTGGTCCCCTGAGGGGCCGTGGCGGGCCCTCAGGGTCAGGCTGCTCAAGAGCCACCGCATCGATTTCGAGCCGTACTGAGGCCCTAGTCGCGCTTGTCCTTGCCGCGCTCTTCGCCTTGCCCCCTGGACTGTCGGCGCTCGCCCTGCGGCGGCTGACCCTGCTGCTGCTGGGCGTGCTGCTGTTGTGGTGGCGGCGCCTGACGCTGCTGAGCCTGCGGCGGCGGAGCCGGACGCTCCTGGGCTTGCGGCTGGGGAGCCGGGCGCTGCTGGGCTTGCGGCTCGGGCGCTTGCCTGCTCTGCCGCTCGCCACCCCGGTTCGAGGGTTGTGCGTTGATCACCGGCTCGGCGCCGCGCGAGTGCACGACGCCCGGTTCGGTGAATGCGGTCGGCCGGGGCGTTGCGACGACCTCCGGGGCGCTGTGCGGGCCGGTCGCCCGTTGGGTCGGGCTGGTCAGCGCAGTGCGCTCATGTTCGAGTTGCACCGGCGTCGGGTCGGAGTGCTGGGCATGCTGCACCTGCAGTTGCGTCGCGTTGGGCCTCGCAGTGGAACCTCCGCGCCCGCCGTTGACGCTCACGTGCGAGGAGTTGGTCGGGACATAGTTACTGCTGACCGTGCGGCTGCTGTAGACACTGCGGACTACCGTGGGGTTGACGTTGTTGTAGGCGCGGTTGTAGCTGAAAACGTCGCCATTCCAGCGACCGCCGTCGTAGCCGTAGCCGCCGTAACCGTAGCCGTAGTTGATTCCGCCATAGAAGCCGACGCTCAGGCCCCAGTAGCCCTGGTTCCACAGATACCCGCCCTGGCCAAACGCCCAGTAGCCTGGGGTCCACAGATAGCCGGGGGACGGTGCCAGCACCCACGTGCCGGGCACCCAGTAATACGCGTGGTCGTGCCGGCTCCAGGCCCAGTAGCCGGGGGTCCAGATGTAGCCGTCACCGGGCACCATGGGCTGCGAGTAGGCCAGCAGCGGTGGCGGCCCGACGTTGATGGAGACCGAGACCTGGGCCCAGCCGGCCAACGGTGCGAGCAGGGCCAGGACGAGCGCGGAATGCGTGAGGTGTTTCTTCATGGGGGATCCTTCGGCCGCCGGAGGTGGCGCCGTATTCCACTGTCCCCGCGGTCGATGCCCAGCCCCGTAGGACAAGGCCGCAGAGCGCGGGAATCAATCGTCGGCTTAGGTCAGAAGTGCCGGGCGAAAAATCGTTGCGCCGCGTCTGCCGCATGTCGTGCGCGCTGCGCCGGAGCCAGCCCAGCGTCAGTCGGCGCGTGTCACGATAGCGTGTATTCATGAAGGTAGAACCCAATACTGCAAGGATGGCCTCTTCGGCGGCTAGCACGCCTTGTAGTTAATGGTTTGACCATCATAATCAACCTCGGAAGGAACGGAGAAACCCATGGATCTGCAACTGACGGGCAAGCATGTGCTGGTAACGGGCGGCAGCCGGGGCATCGGCCTGGCCTGTGCCCGCGAGTTTCTGCGCGAAGGTGCGCGCGTGAGCCTGGCCGGACGCAGCCCCGCCCACCTGGAAGCAGCCGTTGCGCAGTTGCTGCTGGAAGGCCATTCGGCCACCGGCTACAGCGCCGATCTCACCGATGCCGGGGCGGCGCTGGCGATGGTGGACCATGTGGAGGCTGCCAGTGGGCCGGTCGACATCCTGGTCAACTCGGCAGGCGCCGCGCAGCGCACGCCGTTCGGCGAACTGCAACCGAAGGCCTGGCACGACGCGATGCAGGCCAAGTTCTTCACCTACATCCACGTGATGGATCCACTGATCAAGCGCATGGGCGCGCGCGGGGGCGGCGCAGTCGTCAACATTGTGGGCATGGGCGGCAAGGTCGCCACACCCACGCACCTGGCCGGCGGCGCGGCCAACGCCGCACTGATGCTGGTCAGCGCCGGACTGGCCGCGGCGTACGGGCCACTGGGTGTGCGCGTCAACGCCGTCAACCCGGCCCTCACGCTGACCGATCGCATGGCCGAGGGTATCGCCGCCGATGCGCGGCTGCGCCAGATCAGCGAAGAAGAAGTCCTGCGCCAGGCCCACGCCCGCATGCCGCTGGGCCGCATCGCCCGGCCCGAGGACATTGCCAACGTGGTGGTGTTCCTTTGCTCGCCACGTGCCGGCTATGTGTCCGGCGCGGTCGTGTCGATGGACGGGGCTGCTGTGCCGATGGTGGTTTGACTACGTGGTTCAATCTATAATTGGTCCTACCAAAATGGCCCCACCAGTAAGGATATTCCATGCTCTCGCACGAAGACAACCAGACCCTGGTCCGCGTCGGTCCTGGGTCGGCCATGGGCGCGTTGATGCGCCTGTACTGGATTCCCTTCCTGCCTTCAAGCGACCTCGTCAAAGACGGTCAGCCGCAGCGCGTGCGACTGCTGGGTGAAGACCTGCTGGCGTTTCGTGATACCGAAGGACGCATCGGCCTGGTCGATCACGCCTGCCCGCATCGCGGCGCGCCGCTGGTATTCGGCCGCAATGAGGATTGCGGGCTGCGCTGCGTCTACCACGGCTGGAAGTTCGGCGTCGACGGCGCCACGATGGAGATGCCGGCCGAGCCCGCCGATACACGGCTCAAGGACAAGGTGCGGATCAAGGCCTACGTCTGCCGCGAGCGCAACGGCATGGTCTGGGCCTACATGGGGCCGGATCAGGCCAGCCCGCCCGAACTGCCCATGCTGGAATGGAATCTGGTGCCAGAAGAAAGAGTGTTCGTCTCGCTGCGCGTGCAGGAATGCAACTGGCTGCAGGCCGTCGAGGGCGAGATCGATTCGGCCCATGCGGCCATCCTGCACGGCCGGATCGATTCAAAGGGCGCCATCAGCGACTGGATTGCCAAGCGCGACTTGCGTCCGGCCTTCGAATGCCAACGTCAGGATTTCGGCATGAGCATCGCCTCGCGCCGCAAGCTCGACGAGGAAAAAAGCTACTGGCGCGTCAACCAGTTCATGCTGCCCTTCTATACGCTGGTGCCGCCCCAGTCGAAGTTCCCCGAACTCAGCGGCCACGCCTGGGTGCCCATCGACGACGAGAACACGCTGTGCATCATGTTCTCTTACCACCCGGCGCAGAAGTTCTACGACAAGACGCGCGAGTTGTTCACACAGGGGCATGCAGGCCGCGAAACGGGCCATGCCAGCCAGAACGCCTACAACCCGAAAAGCCCGACTGAGCCCTTCGCCAGGTACTGGACCAAGTTCAACCTGGCCAACGCCTTCCTGTTCAACTACGACGCACAAACCAAGACATGGTTCTCCGGCTTGCCTGGCCTGTGGGTTCAGGATGCCGCCTGCCAATCGGGCGTCGCACCCATCTACGATCGCACCAGGGAGCACCTGGGCGTCAGCGACACCGGTGTGGCCATGACGCGCCGCCTGCTGCTCGAGACGGTGCGCAACCTGCGTACCCAGGGCACCGCGCCCCAGGGCGTCAAGGACCCGGCCACCTTCATGGTCCGCGCGGTGTCGTTGACGCTTCCGGCGGGGGACTCGTGGCAGGAGAGTGGCCGCGAACACATGACAGCCCGACTGGACGCCGACTTCGGGTACCAGCCATGATCACAGTGCGCCTGAAGCAGATCCGGCACGAGGCCGACGGGATCGCCTCGTTCGAGCTGGCTGCGCCGGATGGCGCGCCATTGCCCACCTCTACGGCCGGCGCCCATGTCGACCTGCAATTGCCCGGCGGCCTGGTGCGCAGCTATTCGCTGGTCAATGCGCCAGGTGAAACCCACCGCTATGTGATCGCGGTCTACCGCGACGAAGGCAGCCGGGGCGGCTCGTCCTGGATGCACCAGGTGCCCCGCGTTGGCGACCTGTTGACGGTCTCTGAGCCGCGCAACAATTTCCCGCTGGCCGAACAGGCAGCCAACACCGTCTTCATCGCCGGCGGCATCGGCATCACGCCCATCGTGGCGATGGCCACGCGCATGCAGCAACTGGGTCGCCCCTGGCGCCTGCACTATGCGGCGCGCTCACCGGCGCAGGCAGCGTTCGCCGACGCACTGGGGGCACTGGCTGCGCAGCCGGGTTGCGACCTGAATCTGCATTTCAGCACCCAGCAGGCCGGCCGGCTCGATGTCGCGCGCATCGTGCACGAAGCTCCTGACGACGCGCACCTGTATTGCTGCGGCCCGGCCGGCATGATTGAAGATTTTCTCAAGGCCAGCGCATCGCGCCGTCCGGAATTCGTCCACTGCGAGCGCTTTGCCGCCACGCAAGAGGCCGCTACCGACGGCGGCTTCCAGGTCGTGCTCAATCGCACAGGCCGCAGCTTCGACGTGCTCGCCGGCAAGACCATCCTGGACACGTTGCTGGACGGCGGTATGGAGGTGCAGTACGCATGCTCGCAAGGCGTCTGCGGAACCTGCCTTACGGCCGTCATCGAAGGTGAGCCCGACCATCGGGACGAATACCTCACGGCCGAAGAAAGGGCGGCAAACCAGTCGATCATGATCTGCTGCTCCGGCTCGCGGTCGCGCCGGCTGGTGCTCGATCTTTAACGCGATGCTGTAAATGCCTGCAGCCGGCGGCACCAGCAACACGGTCAAGGCCATCATGGGCTACCTTCACGAAAGGCGCCTGCAGCCGGGTGACCGACTGCCCTCAGAGCGCGACCTGGCCGAGCGGCTGGCCGTGGGCCGCAATGCCATTCGCGAGGCCCTGGCCACCCTGACCACCCTGCGCGTGCTTGAGTCGCGCCCCAATTCGGGCATCTACCTGCGGCGCCTGTCAACCGATAGCAGCTTCGAAACGCTGGTGATGCTGGCAGACATGGGCGAAACGCCCTCGCCCGCCGAAATCCTGGAGACCATGGAAGTGCGCTCTTCGCTGGAACTGCTGGGGGTGCAACTGGCCTGCGGGCGGCGAACCGATGAAGACCTGATGCGCATGGCCCTGATACTTGCAAACACCGACGACGTACTCAAGGCCGGCGGCAACATCGCCGACCACGACACCGAATTTCACCTGGCCCTGATCGCCGCCACGCACAACGGCGTGCTGGTGCGGGTGCTCAATTCCTTCTACCGCTTCACGGCCACGCGGCGCAAGGCCTGGTTCGGCAACCTGGCACAAGGCAAGTCGGCAGCACGCGATCATCGCAAGCTCTATGAGGCCGTGAAAGCGCAAGATGTCCAGGCCGCCCGCTCGCTGATCGAACACCACATGCAGCGGGCGCGGAACTACTGGAAGGAAGTGCTGGGGTAGACCGCCACGACCTCCAGCAGCAACGGCGCGTGATGGTGCCCCGTATGTGAGCTCAAGAGGCGGCCCCGTACACGGACAGCCTGCCCAAGTCTTGACCGAAGCATTGATTGCGCAGCCGGGTTCAATACCATTTGCACGATCCAGACGCCTTTGCGTGCCTCTGCATCCGCCCTGCCGTCCACACCGGCGACCGCGCATGCCGCTGCGCGAAGGCGCAAGTAGTAGTCAGTTTCCGCTTTGTCGCCGCCCACCGCGCCCTGGGTGTTGTGCAGACCCGGATAAGTTTGCTGCTCCAATATGCCATCCATGACGACCGGCCCTCCTTCGTAGCGAAGACAGGCGGCCGTGGCTGGAGCGGCCATCGCGCCGGTGATACTGACTAGCAGGGCAAGTAGATGGTCTCGGTACATGGGTCAGGGTATCGCTTTCTTCCTGGGCCTGGACTTGCTGGAACTGTTGAGGGCGACGGCCTGGCGAACGAGCGCCTTGAAGGCGGACGCGTCAATCTCTTCGCCCTCGTGGATGTCAATCGCGCGGCGTACGTT
>JANYAN010000446.1 GCA_025361305.1 Burkholderiales bacterium | reverse complement strand
CGATCTCCTTGGACCTCGTCCAGCTGTGCCAGTACCCCCGGTTGAGCTTGTAGGAGTACTCGATCGCATGTTGCCCGTCGTCGAGCGACGACGCCATGCGAAGCACCAAGCGCGGACGGCTTTATCGACGATGTGATCCTGCCCCATGAAACCCGCAAGCGCATCTGCCGCTCGCTGGTGATGTTGCGCGACAAGAAGCTCGAGAACCCGTGGCGAAAGCACGGGAATATCCCGTTGTGAGAACGGTATTCTTGAACGCAGAGGGCGCAGAGATTGCGCAGATGTCGCAGAGAAATCATATTGACTTCCCTGCTTCTTTCCTCTGCGTCCTCTGCGAATCCTCTGCGCTCTCCGCGTTCAAAAAGGACCTGACATGTTCGATAAGATCCTCATAGCCAACCGCGGCGAAATTGCCTGCCGCGTCATCAAGACAGCCCGCCGTATGGGCATCAAGACGGTCGCGGTCTATTCCGACGCTGACAAGGATGCAAGGCACGTGGAACTGGCCGACGAAGCCGTGCACATCGGAGCGGCGCCCAGCCGCGAAAGCTACCTTCAGGCCGACCGGATCATCGCTGCCTGCAAGCAGACTGGCGCGCAGGCTGTGCATCCGGGCTATGGCTTTCTTTCCGAGAATGAGGCCTTTGCCCGACGCGTTGAAGAGGAGGGCATTGCCTTCATCGGACCGAAGCACTATTCGATTGCAGCGATGGGCGACAAGATTGCTTCGAAGAAGCTCGCGATCGAGGCGAAGGTAAGTACCATCCCGGGCTGGAACGATTCGATCGAGACCGCAGACCGGGCGGTGCAGATTGCGAAAGACATCGGCTATCCGGTCATGATCAAAGCGTCCGCAGGCGGTGGCGGGAAGGGCCTGCGGGTAGTCTTCAACGACAGGGAAGCTTTCGAAGGATTCACCTCGTGCCGCAACGAAGCGCGCAACAGCTTTGGCGACGACCGCGTCTTCATTGAAAAATATGTCGAGGAACCGCGCCATATCGAGATCCAGGTGCTGGGCGACAGCCACGGCAGCGTGATCTACCTGAATGAGCGGGAGTGCTCGATCCAGCGGCGTCACCAGAAGGTGATTGAGGAGGCGCCGTCGCCCTTCATCAGTGACGCGACGCGCAAGGCCATGGGCGAGCAGGCGGTGGCGCTGGCCAAGGCCGTGCGCTACCAGAGTGCCGGCACCGTGGAGTTCGTGGTTGGCTAGGACCAGAGCTTCTACTTCCTCGAAATGAACACGCGGCTGCAGGTCGAGCACCCGGTGACCGAATGCATCACGGGGCTGGACCTGGTGGAATTGATGATCCGCGTCGCGGCCGGAGAAAAGCTGCCGCTGGGCCAGGCCGACGTGAAGCGCAACGGCTGGGCCATTGAATGCCGGATCAACGCCGAAGACCCGTTTCACAATTTCCTTCCTTCCACGGGCCGTCTGGTGCGCTTCCAGCCGCCACGCGAGACCATGTTTGCCGGTGAGGCCGGGCAACTGCTGGGGGTTCGCGTTGACACGGGCGTGCAGGATGGCGGCGAGATCCCGATGTACTACGACTCCATGATCGCCAAGCTGATCGTGCATGGGCGGGATCGCAATGAGGCCATCGCCAAGATGCGCGAGGCGCTCAATGGTTTTGTAATCCGCGGCATCAGCAGCAACATTCCGTTTCAGGCGGCGCTGCTGGCTCACCCGAAGTTCGTCGCGGGTGACTTCAACACCGGCTTTATCGCCGAACACTACGGTCAAGGTTTCCGGGCCGAAGACGTGCCGCATGACGACACCGATTTCCTCCGCGCCCTGGCCGCTTACGTCAACCGCAAGGCGCTGCAGCGGGCGGTCGGGATCAGCGGCCAGATGCCTGGGCATGAATTCACAGTGGCTGAAGACTTTGTCGTGGTCACGCTGGGCCCTGCCGGTAGCGGGGGGCGCAGCCCGGTCAAGGTCACTGACTTTGTGTCCCAGTCGGGATCGAGTGCTGTCCAGGTTGGCTCAGGGCGCTATGAAATATGTAGCAAATGGCATCTTGGTGGGGCACGCATTCGCGGTACCGTCAACGGCAACCCGTTTACCGCGCAGGTTGAGCGTGGTGTCGGTCGCAATCCGCTGGCCGTGCGCATCATCCACAACGGCACCCGGCTTGATGTGCTGGTGCTTACGCCGCGTGCGGCGGTGCTTCACGCCCTGATGCCGTACAAGGCGCCGCCTGACATGAGCCGCTATGTGCTGTCGCCGATGCCGGGCCTGCTGGTCGAAGTGGCGGTTCAGGTGGGCCAGAAGGTTCAGGCGGGCGAACGGGTAGCGGTAATCGAGGCCATGAAGATGGAAAATGTACTTTTCGCCGCTGCCGATGGCGTTGTGGGCAAGGTGCTGGCCGGAAAGGGCGAGAGTCTGACCGTCGACCAACCCATCATCGAGTTCGCCTGAAATGAAGCGCGTTGATTTGAGCCCGACCATGACACCTCGACCTTTCAAGGTTCTCGGCATCCAGCAGATCGCCATTGGCGGCACTGACAAGGCCCGGCTGCGAAAGCTCTGGGTCGAGATGTTCGGGCTCGAAATCACGGGCACGTTTCGCAGTGAACGCGAAAACGTCGATGAAGATATCTGCGCGATCGGATCCGGTCCGTTCAAGGTCGAGGTGGATCTCATGGAACCTGTCGATCCGGACAAGAAGCCGGCAGTGCACACGACACCGCTGAATCATTTCGGCCTGTGGATCGACGACCTGCCAAAGGCCGTGGAATGGCTGGGCGCGCAGGGCGTTCGCTTCGCCCCCGGCGGCATCCGGCGTGGTGCGGCTGGGTTCGACATCTGCTTTGTTCACCCCAAGGGCAGCGACGAGTTGCCCGTTGGCGGCGAGGGCGTGCTGATCGAGTTGGTCCAGGCACCACCCGAGGTCATCAAGG
>JANYAN010000424.1 GCA_025361305.1 Burkholderiales bacterium | reverse complement strand
CACCGATCCGGCTGGCTTGCGCGCTGCGCTCGACGACAATTACCGCGCCGTCGACGAGGCCTGTGAGCTTGGCGCCCCGTGCCTGGTCCTGGTCGCAGGCGGCCTGCCGGGCGCACTTGCGGGCAAGGCGGCCCACAAGGACATCGCGCTGGCACGCGGGCAAGTCCGTGACGGCATCTCGCAATTGCTGGATTACTCGCGCAATTGCGGCATGCCGTTGGCCATCGAACCGCTCCACCCCATGTATGCGGCGGATCGCGCCTGCGTCAACACGCTGGAACAAGCGCTGGACCTCTGCGATGAACTCGACCCATCGGGCGGCGGCGCACTCGGCGTTGCCGTCGACGTCTATCACGTGTGGTGGGACCCCAAGCTCGACGCCCAGATCGAGCGCGCAGGCAAGGCGCGCCTCCTGGCCTTGCATGTCTGTGACTGGCTCACGCCCACCACTGACCTGCTCAATGACCGGGGCATGATGGGCGACGGCGTGATCGACATACCGCGAATTCGCGGTTGGGTAGAGACCCAGGGGTTCGAGGGCTACAGCGAGGTCGAGATCTTCTCCACCGGCAACTGGTGGCGGCGCGAAGCGGACGAAGTCTTGCGCACATGCATTTCCCGCCACAGGAGCGTCGTGTGACGGTCGCCGCTGGCCGGTTTCAGGCCCTCAGTGACGTGAGTACAGGCGCTGCGCCAGCGCGCATGCCAGCGACCGGTGCGACCTCGATCTCACCGGACAACTGGCCGCCTTCTTCGATCACGACCTTGCCGTAGCGGATGTGCCCGGTCACCTTGCCCGTCGAATAGATGACGAGCTTCTGGCGCACTGTCAGGTTGCCCTCGAACCTTCCATGGATCTCTGCGATATCTATTTCTGCCGAGCCCTTGAACGAACCTCGCTCCGAAATCTGGATCACGCGCGAGTCCATCGTCGCCTCCACCGAGCCCTCCACGACCAGCGTGTCGCAATCCGTGATTTCCACGCCCTTGAGCTTGATGTTGGGGCCTACCGTGAGCTTGCTTTCGCCTTCTTTGGGCACCACGACGCTTGCCACAACGCTGGGCGCAGCAGCAGGCTGGGCCACGGCTGCATTGGCCACCCCGGTCGCGGCCAGCGCGTTCGGGTTGTTGCCATGCCGCTGACCATACGGATCGGGCTCCCGCTTGTTGAAGAAAGGGGTCTGCAGTGCCATGGTTGTATTCCTCAAGTTTGCGAATGAAGTGCGGCCCATGCTACGGACCGGATCGCTTACAAGTTCACGGCATCACGCAAGTCTGGTAACCATATGCCCTGGCGGGCCCGGTTTCAGTAGGCGAGCAGGTAGCGCGCGCCGCGATACCGCAGGATGGCGGCCTTGGGCCTGATCTGCTCGAGGAGCACGCCCGGCGAGACCTCGGCTCCTTCATTGAAGACGACGCCGTTGACGATCAGCAGGCGCTGGGCCGGACTCTCTGAATAGACGCCGCCGCTGATGGCCAGACGCGGTGCATCGGCCGGAAGGCCGCCGGACACCGGCGCCGGCTCGGCAGCCACCACAGTAGACGCCACAGGCACGGTAGACGGCGCAGCAACAGGTCGCGATGCCGCGAGTCGGGTTGCGGCTGGCGGTGCGGCCGGTGGCGGTGGCAACACGATGACAGGCGCCTGCACCACCGCCGGGCCAGGCGGCCTGGACACGATGGCAACGACCGCCCTGTCAGCACGGGTCAGGTACCACAGTGCGCTGCCCGTCAGCAATACCGCGAGCAGGCCAGCGATCAACACGGCCTGGCGCAGCCGCACCGCGGGCCGGGTGGCAGTTCCACTCACCCCGACAGGTTGCGCGTGGATGCCGCGCGCCGGATTGCCGGCGCGCTGGGCGTCGGCCTTGCGCAGTGCGTCAAGGATGTACGACATGGTCAGGGATCGGCGCGCAGGCGTGGTTCGTCTACGCCGGCGACGCGGTTGAGTTGCATGAAGGTCATGGGTCCGGGCTCGCCGTCGGCGGGCAGGCCTTGCGCGACCTGGAATGTGCGCACCTTCCTCCTCAGCGATACATCCAGTACCGCTCTTGCGCCAGGCTGTGCGGCCCCTGTGGCATCGGCGAGGCGCGCGGCAACCCAGTCGAGGGTCGCGCCCACCTGCCCGACCGCGGGCGAAGCACCATAACCCGGCGGCGCCCGCCAAAGCGTCGCGAAACTGCCGTCCCATCGGGCCGCGAGCGACGTCAGGGTGACACTGAACTCGTTGCCATCGACGCGCAGCGTGGCCCGATCGGCGCCCAGCCCGGAGAGCAGGGCATACGCCGGAGCCCCCGCATCGCCCACGAGGGTGAGAATACCGGGGCGTCCGAGTTGGCGGATCAGCGGCAAGCTGAGCTTGCGACTGAAGCAGTACACCTGCTGCCGGGCAAACGCCTTGCACGGTTCTGCTTCCCCGGACGCGAGCTTCCAGGCTTGGCCCAGTTCGCGCCAGGCATGATCGATGTCGCGCGCCAACGCCGGAATGGCACCGGCAGATCCCCGTGCAAGGTCCGGCACCGGAGCCGTGGGTCCAGTCGGCTTCACCGAAACGGCCTTGCTCACAGTCGGAACAGCTCGATCGTCGTCGCCGAGCCGGCCCGCGGCGGCAAACAGCAGCGCTCCAAGCGCCAGGCCCACCGCCACGTGCACAGCAGGATGACGCGACGCGGCGTCGGCAGCAGGCGACCCAAACACTTCAGCCGCCGCCTTGTCCACAATCGGCCGATTCACGCTGGCGCTGCCGCTCGCGAAAGCACCGAGCAGGGCGCGGTCGCACAACAGATTGATGCGCCGCGGCACCCCGCGCGCGAGCCGGTGGATTCGATGCAGTGCGCGGCGTTCGAACGGCAGCGGCCGTGCCAGGCCGGCCACTTCCATCCGGTGCTGGATGTAGTGCGCCGTCTCCGCCTCGGTCAAGGCATCGAGGTGGTAGCGCGCGATCACGCGCTGGGCCAATTGCTCGAGTTCCGGTTTCGCCAGCATGGCCCGCAACTCGGACTGACCGATCAGGACGATTTGCAGGAGCTTGCGCTCGCCGGTTTCCAGGTTGGTCAGAAGACGCAGTTGCTCGAGCACCTCGGCCGACAGGTTCTGTGCCTCATCGATGATCAGCACGTTGTTGCGGCCCGCAGCATGCGCGGCGAGCAGGAATTCGTTGAGCGGGTCCAGGTACCCTTTTGCGGTGGCCGCTGCGTCGTGCAACGGCACGGCGATATGGAATTCCTCGCAGATCGACTGCAGCAGTTCGATCACGGTCAGCTTGGGATTGAAGATGTACGCGACATTGCAGTCAACAGGAATCTGTTCCAGCAGCAGCCGGCACACCGTGGTCTTACCGGTTCCGATTTCGCCCGACAGCAGGACAAACCCGCCTCCCCCGCCCACGCCATAGAGCAGGTGCGCCAGCGCTTCGC
>JANYAN010000393.1 GCA_025361305.1 Burkholderiales bacterium | reverse complement strand
CCCGCCGTCGCAGCGAGCGCGAGCGCGTCGTCGTATCGCGCCATGACCGTGCGATTGCGGTAGGCGAGCACCCGTACGACCCCGGGCCTGTTCTTGTCGAGTTCATAGCGCCGCTCGATCTCGATCTGGTCGCCGTAGTGGCGGGCGATGCGCGAATCCAGCGTCAGTTGGTTCGGTTCCTTGGGTTGGACGAATCGGCCGGCGCGCATCGCCCAGCCATCACCCTGGTATTCGGCCGCCGCGCCCCAGGTGTAGCCCCGCGCGTCGGCAGCGAAGTCGTACGCCCCGTGAGTCATCACGGTCCAGTTGAGGAACTGCGCGCGCGGGTCGTGGTTGAACTGGTTGGCATCGAAGATGTCGAGCACGGACAAGTTACCCGCCGTCAAGGTGATGCGGCGCGTCGCGTACTTGCTGCCGAGCTGGTTCATCCCGGGCGCGATGTCCTCGGTCTCGTCGGACAAGCCGATGACATGACGCGCGAACAGACGGGCGCGGTAGACGGTCGGGTTCGCACCTGAGGTGCGCGCCATCTCACCGTTCGTGAATCCGGCCAGTCCGACGAGGCCCGACAGCGGCACGCCCTGCGCGACTTCGGGATCGAAGTACACCTCCGTGTTCGCTCCGCGCCGAACGCCGAACGCGGCAGTGGCGGTGAACGAATAGCTCTTCTCGCGAGCACCCTGCAGGCTGTGGGTGCCTTCATAGGGCGAACGCATGGCCGGCTTGGACTGCCACACGTAGGTCGACTGGAGCTTGGCGCTCCAGTCCTCCACGTCCTGTGCCTGTGCCGCTCCGACGGCAGCCAGCGCAGCCGCGCCCATCCATTCGTGCATCCTCAATCTGCTTCTCCCTGGCGCCTCGTCGCCGACGGGCCTTCCCGCGCGGGACCCGGATCAATGCTAACATATGAACACCTATTCAATATTACAAAACGATGACAGCAAGTTCCGCCGACGGTTCGGTGTCTGAACTCGCGGACCTGTTCCGCCTGCTCGGCAATTCGACGCGGTTGCGCATCGTTCTGGCCTGCCTCGAAGGCCCCGTCGCTGTCCACGACCTCGCGTCGCGGCACGACCTCAGCAGTTCGCTCGTCAGCCACCATCTGCGCCTCTTGCGCGCGGCGCGCATCGTCAAGGCCGACAGACAGGGCAAGCAGGTCTTCTATGCCGCGGCGGACCAGCACATTTCGAGGGTCTTGACGGACATGCTGGAACACATCGTTGAAGCACACCCCGACGGGGTGGCGCCGATCTAAATCTGAGCCACCGTGCCGATCCAATATTGAACCTGACCTACGACAGACCTCGGGCGCTTCATCGCAGGGCCGCCTGCGCCTCGGCGGCATCGCCTGCGCTGCGATTCCACCATCCCCCGCCTAGTGCCTGGAACAGCGCCGCCGTATCCCCCAGCCGGCTGGCCTGCGCCTGCGCGAGGTTCAGCTGCGCCTGCCGGTAGCCCTGCTCGGCGGCGATGAGGGCCAGACGGTCGAGATAGCCGCGCGCGTGCTGGCGCCGCGTCAGTTCCAACGCAGCACTCGCTGCGCCAGAGACCTGTGTGGCGGCTTCCAGGGCCTGCGCGTCGGCGTGTATCGCCTGCAAGGTGTCGGCCACGTTCTGGAACGAAGTGATGACCGTAAAGCGGTATTGCGCCGCTGCTTGGCGCAACGCCTCGTCGGCTGCCCTTTCGCGGTGCTGCAGCGTGCCGGCGTCGAAGATCGGTTGCGTGATACCAAGCGCCAGATTGAAAAAGCGGCCGCTGTTCGAGAACATCTGGCTGAAGCTGCTGGCTCCGCCGCCAGCCGTGGCGTCGATCGAGAACTGCGGCAGGCGGGCCGCACGGGCCACGCCGATCTGCGCGCTCGCCGCCTGCAACTGCGCCTCGGCCGCGCGCACATCTGGACGTTGCTCGACGAGCTGCGAGGGCAGGCTCAGCGGCAGTTCCTGCGGAAGGACCAGCGCGTCAAGGTCGAAGGCCGGCACCATGGTGTCCTGGGTTGCGCCAGCCAGAGCCCGCAACAGGTCGCGGTTCTGCTCGAACTGCTTGCGCAGCGGCGGCAGCAGGGCGCGGGCTTGTGCTAGCGCGCTCTCCTGGTTGGCCAGGTCCAGCCGTGATACGTAGCCTGCCTTGAGCTGTTGCTGCGCCAGCTCCACGGCCGTCAGACTGGCGTCGATGATTTGCTTTGCGGTGTCGATCTGCCGCCGCAGCGCCGCGTCCTGCACTGCCGCTGCGACGATGTTGGACGCCAGGGTGATGAAGGTGGCCTCAAGCTGGAACCTTTGTGCCTCGGCCTGCGCCTGGAGCGACTGCACTTGGCGGCGGTTGCTGCCAAAAACATCGGGCACGAAACCGACCGTCAGCTGAGCGGTGTGGAAGTTGTAAATGACCGGGCCACTGAAGGGCGCCGTGCCGCCGTTGTCGGCCGGCGTTCCTTGATAAGTGCTGATCACCGAGCCGTCGCCCTGGATGCCAGGCGAATTGCCGCCGAGGTTGCCCGCGAGCTTAGTGCGCGATGGCGAGTAGCCGGCTTTGACAGTGGGGAAAAAGAGGCCCTGCTGCGCGTTCACGTTCTCCTGCGCCACCCGCAGCGCCGCCTGTGCCGATTCGATGCTGGGGTTGGCCACAAACGCTTCTGCGATGAATTTGTTGAGTGTTGGCGACTGGAACAGCGCCCACCAGTCGGCCCGGATCGCGCCCTCCAGCGCGAAACGCTGTGCGGCGCCGCCCATCACGGCCGCGGACGCGGTTGCCGCGGGCAGCGGCGCGGCGCTGTAGCCACCGGAGGGCGGCAGCGCCGGCCGGATGTACTCGGGCCCGACCGCGCAGCCGACCAGCAGCGACGCCGCAGCTGCAAGAGTGCCGAGCCGCGCGGCGCAAGTGATTGGTCGGTGTTTCATCGCGTTTTCATGCCTGAGCTGTTTCGCCGGCGCCTTCGTCGGCTGCATCAGCTTCAGCGACCACTTCCGAAAAGTTGCCGAAGCGCGCCATTACCAGCGGCAGCACCAGCAGCGTGAAGAGCGTCCCAGTCACTATGCCGCCGACGATGACGCACGCGAACGGGCGTTGCGTCTCGCTGCCGATACCGTGCGAAAGTGCTGCCGGCAGAAGACCCAGGCCCGCCATCAGCGCGGTCATCAGGATTGGCCGCAGGCGTATCGTCGCGCCCTGCGTGATCGCCTGCCTGACTCGCACCCCTTCGCGCACCCGCAGGATGACTTCCTCGGTCATGATGACACCGTTCTGCACCGAGATCCCGGCCACAGCGATGAAGCCGACTGCGGCCGACACCGACAGGTGCAGCCCCGCCAGTCCCAAGGCGGCCAGCCCACCGACCAGCGTGAACGGCACCATCGCCAGCACCATGCTGGCCAGGCGAACGGAGCGAAAGGCCCAGAACAACAGCGAAAAAATTAACAGCACGGTGAGCGGGATGATCACCAGCAGCCGCCGAGTGGCGCGCTGCGAGTTCTCGAACTGGCCGCCCCAGGTCAGCTCGTAGCCCGGCGACAGCTTCACTTGCTCGGCCACGGCACGCTGCGCTTCGTCGACGAAGCTGCCCTGGTCGCGGCCGATTAGGTTGACCTTGACGATCACCGTGCGCGAGCCGGCTTCTCGCAAGATGCGAGACGCACCTTGGCGAACCTCGATCGTCGCCACTTCGGCGAGCGCGATGGTGCCCGGCCCGTTGCCGGCCTGCGTGCCCGGCAGCGCGAGTTGCAGCCCGGCGATGGCATCGACGCTGTTGCGGTAGGTCTCACCGACGCGCACCACCACGTCGAAGCGCTTGTCGTCCTCGAAGAAGGCAGTGACGGCAGCGCCTGACAGCGCCTCGTTGATCAGCGTGCTGACATCGTTGATGGCGATGCCATAGCGGGCAAGACGCGCACGGTCGGGCGTCACCACGACCTCGGACTGGCCACCGATGCGCGTGGCCTCCACGTCGGTGGCGCCGCGGATGGACTGGATCACGCCCACCACCTGGTTCGCCTTTTCTTCCAGGATGTCGAGGTTGTTGCCACTGATCTTGGCCACGATCTCACCGCGGAAACCCGACAACGATTCCTCGACGTTGTCCTGGATGACCTGCGAGAAGTTGGTCGTGACACCAGGGATCACAGCCAAGCTATCCGACATGTCGGCGACGAGACCGTCCTTATCGGCGAAACGCCATTCGTCGCGTGGCTTCAGATCGACCAGGATCTCGAGGTTATTCGGGCCCTTCGGGTCGGAGCCATCGTCGGGCCGCCCGGCCTGCGTGACGACGTGCGCGATCTCGGGGTAGGTCAGCAGCTTGCCGCGCACCACGCGCTCAACCGCCTTTGTGGTCTCCAGCGAGGCCGAGGTGGGCAGTGTGATGGTGAGCCAGATGTTACCTTCGTCGAGCTTGGGCAGGAACTCGCTGCCCAGCCGCGGCGCCAGCGCCAGCGCTACGGCCACCGGCAGGGCGGAAAGCCACAGCGTGGCACCGCCGTGGCGCATCGTGAATCCCACCAGGCGCCGGTAGCGCGCCTGCAGTCGCTCGAGCCAGGGTTTGTGCTTTTCCACCATCGAGCGTCGCTGCAGCGTGAACGACAGCAGGGTTGGCACTAGCGTAAAGGTCAGCAGCACGGCGCCCAGCAGCGCGAAGCTGAGCGTCAGCGCAACAGGCGTGAAGATCTTGCCCTCAACGCGCTGGAAGGTGAAGATCGGCACGAAGGCAAGAATGATGATGGCTTTGGAGAACAGCACCGGATGCGAGAGGTCGCCCAAGGTCCTGTGCAGGATGTTCATCCGCTGCTTGCGGGCTTCGGGAAGCGTTGCGTCGGGAACGGCCTTCAACGCCAGCCGCACCATCAGCGCCTCGACGATGACGACCGCGCTGTCGATGATGATGCCGAAGTCCACCGCCCCGAGCGAGATCAGGTTGGCCGACACGCCACGGGCGTTCATCAGGATGAAGGCGAACAACAGGGCCAGCGGGATGACCGTGGCCACGATCAGCGCGGCGCGCCAGCTCGACAAAAAAATCACCAGCACGGCCATCACCAGTAGCGCGCCAACAATCAGATTTTCCGCCACCGTGGTGACCGTGTGCCGCACAAGCTCGGTGCGGTCGTAGATCGGCACGATCTTCACGCCTGGCGGCAGACGCGCCTGTAGTCGGTCGATGCGCTCGCGTAGGTCGGCGTTAATCTTGGCCGGATTGCCACCTTTGGTCATCGAGACGATGCCTTCAACGATGCTG
>JANYAN010000381.1 GCA_025361305.1 Burkholderiales bacterium | reverse complement strand
CGGTGCACCAGGATTCGGAGAATGCGCGGCGCCTGGTCTTTGTCGAAGAGTGGTCGGATCATGCCGCGCTGCAACAGCATTTCAGGGTTCCGGAATCCCGTGCTTTCGTGAAATCCATGGCGGCGATCGCAACCGGGGCGCCCAGCATGACCCTCTACGAGGCGAACCGGATCTAGTGGAGTGGCCCATGTGCAGGAACATCAAGACGCTGTTCAACTTCGAACCGCCTGCGACCGAACTCGAAATACGGGATGCCTCGCTGCAGTTCGTCCGCAAGCTCAGCGGTTTCAACGTGCCATCCCGGGCGAATGAGGCAGCTTTCGATCGGGCCGTAGAGGACATCGCTGCCGTTGCGCGTGAACTCATCAGCGGGTTGGTCACAACCGGCGCTCCGCGCGACCGCGAAGTCGAGGCCGCACGCGCGCGTGCCAGGGCCGCCGCCAGGTTCGGGGAACAGCGGTGAATGCTGCGGCGGGTGAACGCGCCGATGCCGATGCGCTCCGTAGAGACAAATGAGTTCACGCTGGAGCCGCAGGCCGCGGTCCATGCCCCGGAGATGTTCACCCTACTGTGCGACCCCGCCATCTACCAATATGAAAACGAGCCTCCAGCCTCGCT
Organism: Burkholderiales bacterium; assembly: GCA_025361305.1. GTDB lineage: Bacteria > Pseudomonadota > Gammaproteobacteria > Burkholderiales > Burkholderiaceae_C > Ramlibacter. The sequence goes on along the minus strand of JANYAN010000381.1, from coordinate 8,719 downwards.
TGAGTGGCTGCGTGAGCGCTTTGCCAGGCTTGAAGCGAGGCAGTCGGCCGATGGCCGGGAACAATGGCTCAACTGGGTCGTCCGCCTGCCTACCGGCGAACTCATTGGCTATGTTCAGGCCACCGTGCAGTCCGGCGGTCGTGCCGCCATCGCGTATGTACTGGGCAGCGCTTACTGGGGACGTGGGCTGGCGAGCCGGGCCGTGCGGGTCATGATGAGCGAACTGGCGGCGCGCTACGAGGTGCATGCCCTGGCGGCGGTTCTGAAGCGCGACAACCGGCGCTCGCTTCGCTTGCTCGAGCGGTTGGGCTTTTCGCTGGCATCGCGCGAAGAACATGTCGCCCGGCAGGTGGATACCGGGGAAATTCTCATGCTGTTGCAGTACAGTCCGGATTCCCGGAGCGCTTACGCGCCCGATGCCTGACTCCCGAAGGAGGTAGCCATGTTTCTCGGACTGCGAACGGCGATCTACCCAGTCCCCGACCTTGACAGCGCCAAGGCGTGGTACGGGCAGGTCGTGGGCGCACCGCCCTATTTCGACCAGCCGTTCTACGTGGGATTTTCTGTCGGCGGATTCGAGCTGGGACTGGTGCCCGACGGTACCCCAGGCACTGCCGGACCGCACGCCCTGTGGGGCGTCGCGCAGGCCGATGCCGCGTTCGAGCGGCTGCTCGCGCTTGGCGCCACATCGCTGGAGCCCGTCACCGATGTGGGCGGCGGGATCAAGGTTGCCGCCGTGCGGGATCCTTTTGGCAATCGGCTGGGGATCATCGAGAATCCGGGTTTCAATGCATCCGACGTGCGTTGAGACATTGCGCCCACCCTGTTGCCGCGAGGCTGGAGATACCCGATGGACAAGAAATTCGCGATAGCCTGGCTGACCACATTCATCGTCTGGATGGCTGGCAGCTTCGTTGTTCATGGCCTGTTATTGCAGCCCGACTACATGAGGTTGCCAAACCTGTTTCGTACCGAGACGGATTCGCAGCAGTACTTCCCACTGATGCTCCTGGCGCACGTCATCATGGCCGGTGCTTTCGTATGGATCTATGCACGTGGCGTCCAGGCACGCCCCTGGCCCGGCCAGGGGCTTCGCTTCGGCCTGGTCATCGCGCTGCTCACGGTGGTGCCCACCTATACGATCTACTACGTTGTGCAACCCATGCCGGGCATGGCCGTGGCCAAGCAAATCGCGTTCGACGGCATCTTGCTGCTGGTCCTGGGCTGCGTCGCGGCCTTTCTCTACCGCGATGAAAAACCGGCCTGACACGGCGCCAGCGCGAGTTGTCGAATGACGCCGCCTTCGGCATCGGGTCAGTGCCTCTGCGGCGCGGTTGCCTTCACGGCCAAACTGCCGTCGTTGTGGATGGGCCACTGTCACTGCACGCGATGTCAACGAGCCCATGGCGCCGGTTTCGTCACGTGGGTGGGCCTGGCGGCTGACCATGTCTCGATCGATGATCCGGGCAACATGCTGCGCTGGTTCAGCGCTACCGGCGGCGGCGATCGAGGGTTTTGCTCCACCTGTGGTGGCAGCATGTTCTTCAGGTCCGGCCAATGGCCAGGCGAACTCCACGTCGCCCGGGCGCTGTTCACCGGCCCGCTGGACCGCACGCCGCAGATACACGGTTACTACGACACGCATGTCGAATGGATCTCGCTGGCCGATGACCTGCCGACGAAGCCAGACCCCAACGCAGGAGCCGGCCAATGACGGCGATGCTGGACGCGTTTCTCGAGGCCGCGTGGAACGAGCATGGCGAGCGTCCGCAGGACGTCGCCGATCGGCTGGAGGCGTCGCGACACCTCGTCCGGGCGCCGGCGCAGATTGCACCTTATGCGCGGCTGGTGACGCATGTCATTGGCGAGCATCTCGGCCAGTGGCAAGACGGGATCGACCTGCTCGAGTCCCTGCGCCGCCTTGAGGCATTCGATGGAAGCGCGGGCGTTGAGGGTGCGCTGGTCCGGTCTGTCGCGATCATGCGCTTTGCGCGGGGCGACGACACGGCCTTGGTGGGGCTTGGACTGGAAGACCGCGTGGTTGCCCTGGCAAGCGCTTCGTCCATGTTTGCTGGCCGTGGCCAATTCAATCAAGCAATTGAATCACTGAAGCAGGCGCTGGCCCTGGCGGCCGACACCCTGCCGCCGGGGTCGGCGGGCATCCGTGCACTTGCGGTCGGAGGCAATAACCTGGCCGCTGCACTCGAATCCAGCCGACAACGCGACCCTGTGCAGACTGCGGCAATGCTCGTCGCTGCGCAGGCTGGCCTCAAGTATTGGACTCCGGCCGGTACCTGGCTGGAGGAGGAAAGGGCGCACTACCAGCTGGCGCGCTGTCTGCTGGGGGCCGGCCAGGCAGCCGCGGCCAGTCACAGCGCGAACCAGTGCATCCAGCTGTGCGAACTGAACCGCGCGCCGGACATCGAGCTTTTCTTCGGCCATGCCGTCCTGGCGCTGGCCCTGCGCGAAGCAGGTGACGTCGGCGCATTCGAAGCATCCCGCCGTCTTGCGCTGGCCTGCCATGACCGGGTTGCGCAAGGCGAAAAGAGGTGGTGCGAGCGGGAACTGAACGAACTCGAACCCCAAGGGGAAATATGACCGAAACCCAGACCTATGAAGGCGGCTGCACCTGTCGCTACGTGCGCTACCGTCTGACCAGCGGGCCGCTGTTCGTCAACTGTTGCCATTGCCGCTGGTGCCAGCGCGAGACGGGTACCGCCTTCGCGCTGAACGCGATGATCGAGGCCGATCGCGTCAACTTGCTGGAGGGCCAGGTGATGGTCGTGGACACGCCATCCAACACCGGCAAGGGCCAGAAGATATCGCGCTGCCCCAGGTGCCATATCGCGGTCTGGAGCAACTACGGCGGTGCGGGCGACACCGTTCGCTTCGTCAGGGTCGGGACGCTGGATGAGCCCGACCGGCTGCCGCCGGACGTTCACATCTTTACCGCGTCCAGGCAACCCTGGGTCGTATTGCCCACCGGTACGCCGGCCATGGCCGAGTACTACAAGGCCAGCGAGTATTGGCCTGCCGAGAGTCTTGCGCGGCGCGCCAGGTTGATCAAGGGAACGTGATGATCGTTCGGTCAATTCGGGCTATCGTCCTGGCTCTGTGCGCCGCGCTCACTGGCTGTGCGACCTCCGGGTCGCCAACCGATGGACAGGCCGCCAGGCAGGAAGTCTTTGCCACGGAACGGGCTTTCGCCAGAACCATGGCCGAGCGAAATCTGGCGGCGTTCACCGGGTTTCTTTCCGATGAGGCAGTGTTCTTTTCGGGGCCCAGGCCGTTGCACGGAAAGCAGGAAGTGATCGGCTTCTGGACGCGCTTCTATACCGCGCCGGGCGCGCCGTTTTCATGGGAGCCGGAGGAGGTCGAAGTGCTGGCCTCTGGCAACCTCGCACTGAGCTCTGGCCCTGTGCGAGATCCGCAGGGCAAGCTGATCGCGCGCTTCAGTTCCATCTGGCGACTGGAAAGTGGCAAGTGGCGCATCATTTTCGACAAGGGAAGCGAAGTATGCAATTGCGCCACGCCGTAGGGGGGGGCTGAATATGTACGAGTCCAAAACTACGCGCCCGGTATCGAACGCCGTATTCGCGCGCCGGCTGCTCGTTCATGTGCTGGTTTCGCTCGCGCTGCTGACCCTCTCTCTGGCTGCCGGGATGGCCGGCTACATGGTTTTCGAGCACCTGGGCTGGATCGACGCTTTCCTGAACGCGGCCATGCTGCTGGGTGGCATGGGGCCTGTCAACGCCCCGGTGTCGAACGCCGGCAAGCTGTTCGCCGGCCTCTACGCGCTTTACGCGGGGCTGGTTTTCCTGATCGGCGTGGCCTTCATCTTCACGCCTATCCTGCATCGCCTGCTGCACACCTTTCACTGGTCCGAGAAGCTCTGATTCCCCATGACCCCATCTGCACCACAAGTCCTGGCGTTCGACATCTTTGGCACGGTGGTCGACTGGCATGGCTCGGTGGCCCGTGAAGTCGACGCGATGAATCTCGGCGTCAGTGGTGACGCTTTCGCACTGGCCTGGCGCGCCGGCTACCAGCCAGCGATGCGCCGGGTGACGGCCGGCGAACTGGGCTGGACACTGATCGATGACTTGCATCGAATGATCCTTGACGAGGTTCTGGCTGTATTCGGTGTCACGCAGCTCGATGAGCAGCAAAAACGCCACCTGAACAAGGTCTGGCACAGGCTGGACCCCTGGCCCGACTCGGTGCCTGGCCTGACTCGACTGAAGTCCCGCTTCACGATCTGCACGCTGTCCAACGGCAACATCGGTCTGCTCGCGAACATGGCAAAGCGGGCGGGCCTGCCCTGGGACTGCGTCCTTTCGGCCGAATTGTTTCGTGCGTACAAGCCAGACCCTGCCACCTACCTGGGCGTGGCCAGGGTGTTCGATGTGGCGCCGGCCCAGGTCATGTTGGTGGCGGCGCATCAGGATGACCTGGCCGGTGCGCGCGCCTGTGGCCTGCAGACCGCCTATATCGAGCGGCCGCTGGAATTTGGCGCTGCCCACCCCAAGGATGTGTCGGCGCAGCCGCTCAACACCTGGCATGCCAGCAGCATCGCCCACCTGGCCGATCTGCTGGGCTGCTGAACATGGAAACCAAATGGCTCGAAGACTTCGTGAGCCTGGCCGAGACCCGCAGTTTCAGCCGGTCGGCCCAGTTGCGCCACGTGACGCAGCCAGCATTCTCGCGCCGGATCCAGGCGCTCGAGGCCTGGGCCGGCACCGATCTGGTAGACCGCAGTTCGTATCCGACGCGCCTGACGCCAGCTGGGCAGACTCTGTACGCGCAATCGCTGGAAATGCTACAGGCGCTGGCCAGCACACGGGCCATGCTGCGGGGCCATTCGGCTGCAGGCCAGGACGTGATCGAATTCGCCGCGCCGCACACGCTGGCGTTCACTTTCTTCCCGGCCTGGGTGTCCGGCCTGCGTGACAAATTCGGACCGATCAAGAGCCGGCTGATCGCGCTGAATGTGCACGATGCCGTGATGCGCCTGGTCGAGGGCGGTTGCGATATTCTGATTGCGTACCATCATCCGTCGCAGCCGTTCCAGCTCGATGCCGACCGGTACGAGATGGTGAGTCTGGGCCGCGAGGTGCTGGCGCCCTACTGCAAGGCCGATGCACAAGGCGAGCCCTTGTTCAGGCTTCCGGGGCGCCCCGGCCAGCCACTGCCCTACCTGGGCTACGCGCCCGGTGCCTATCTCGGACGTGTCTCTGACCTGATCATCAAGCAGTCGGGCATCGCCATTCATCTTGACCGGGTATACGAAACGGACATGGCGGAGGGCCTCAAGGTCATGGCGCTGGAAGGCCATGGCGTCGCCTTTTTGCCGCATAGCGCCGTGAAGAAGGAGCTGCGCTCGCGCCGGTTGGTCAGTGCGGTGTCCGGCGACATGCCGGGGTTTGAAATGACGATGGACGTGCGCGCTTATCGGGAGAAACCCCTAGGCAAAGAGGCCCCCAAGGGTACGGTGCAAGAACTATGGAGTTATCTTGCGGGCCAGATGACGGGCACGAAGGACGCATTACCCTAGAATTTGATCATCGTTCAATCCTCTCAGTTCACCCCAGGAGATTCTTATGAAGAAACATTTGTTGGCCGTCGTCGTCTCGGCACTGGCCGCTGGCGGGGCTTACGCCCAGGCTTACGACACGATCGCCAAGGTCAAGGCCTCGGGGGTGATCACCATGGGGGTACGCGATTCGTCGGGTGCTCTCTCGTACACCTTGGGTGACGGCAAGTACGGCGGTTTTCATTACGAGGTCTGTCAGCGGATCATCGCCAACCTGGAGAAGGCCGCCGGCAAGAAGCTCGAGGTCAAGTTCCTGCCAGTGACTTCGCAAAACCGCATTCCGCTGGTTCAGAACGGCACGGTGGACATCGAGTGCGGCTCTACCACCAACAACGCCACCCGCCAGAAGGATGTCTCGTTCGTCGTGACAACCTATGTCGAGGAAGTACGCATCGCCGTAAAAGCCAATTCAGGCATCACCGCGATATCGCAGCTCAACGGCAAGAACGTGGCTACAACCACTGGCACCACATCGGTACAGCTGCTGCGCAAGCACGAGCGTGCGACCGGCGTCGATTTCAAGGAAGTGTTCGGCAAGGACCACGCCGACAGCTTCCTGTTGCTCGAATCGGGCCGTGCCGATGCCTTCGTCATGGACGGCCAGATCCTGGCCGGCAACATCGCCACTTCCAAGAGCCCGGCCGACTACAAGATCGTTGGTGAAGTGCTCAGCGTCGAACCCATTGCGATCATGCTGCACAAGGATGATCCGGCGTTCAAGAAACTGGCCGATGACACCGTGAAAGACTTGATGAAGACCGGTGAGATCCAGAAGCTCTACGATAAATGGTTCGTTCAGCCGATCCCGCCGAAGAACACGCGTGTGGGCCTGCCTGCCAGCGACGCCACCAAGGCGGCCTGGGCCAACCCCAATGACAAGCCGGTCGAAGACTACATGAAGAAGTAAGTCGGTGGCCGCTGCGCCAGCGCGCTCGCCAGCGCGCGGCGGCCCACGTGCGCAAGAGCGAGTGGAGGAGCTTCTTCTATGTCGATGAACTGGCAGTGGGGCGTGTTTCTGCAGGACCCCGGCGGGAAATTCCCCACCTACTGGCAGTGGCTGCTGTCGGCGTGGGGCTGGACTGTGTCGGTGGCCCTGCTCTCGCTGGTGGTGGCGTTGACGCTGGGCTCGGTCATCGGCATCATCCGCACGCTGCCCGACAGCCCGTGGCTGACCCGGTTCGGCAATGCATGGGTCGAGTTGTTCCGCAACATCCCGCTGCTGGTCCAGATCTTCCTCTGGTACCACGTGATTCCGGCGCTGTTCCTTTCGATGAGAAGCGTTCCGGACTTCATGCTGGTGGTGTTCGCCCTGGGCTTCTTTACGTCCGCGCGCATTGCCGAACAGGTTCGCGCCGGGGTGCAGGCCTTGCCCAAGGGGCAGCGTTACGCCGGCATGGCGATGGGATTCACGACCGCGCAGTACTACCGCTACGTGATCCTGCCCATGGCCTACCGCATCATCATCCCGCCGCTGACCAGCGAATCGATGAACATCTTCAAGAACTCGTCGGTGGCTTTCGCCGTGTCCATTTCCGAGCTGACCATGTTCGCGATGCAGGCGCAGGAGGAAACCTCGCGTGGCATCGAGATCTACATGGCGGTGACCGGGCTGTACATCGTCTCGGCCTTCGCCATCAATCGCATCATGGCAGTGATCGAGAAGAAGACGCGCGTTCCTGGTTTCATCGTGTCCGCAAGCCCTGGTGGCGGAGGACACTGACCATGAACATCGACTTCTCCTTCTACAACTGGGAGCTCGTTCGGGCCTTCCTCATCAAGGGGCTGTACTTCAGCCTGTTACTGACGGTCGTCGCGACGTTTGGTGGCGTTCTTTTCGGCACCGTGCTGGCGCTGATGCGGCTATCGGGACGCAAGTTTCTGGTCCTGCCAGCCACTATCTACGTCAACGGCATGCGCAGCATTCCGTTGGTGATGGTGATTCTCTGGTTCTACTTGCTGGTGCCAGCTTCGTTCTACTCGCTATTTCCCTACCGGCTCGGGGAGAACTATCGCTCGGAGATCTCGGCGGTCATTACGTTCGTGGCGTTCGAGGCGGCCTATTTCAGCGAGATCATGCGGGCGGGCATCCAGTCCATTCCACGCGGCCAGGTCTTCGCCGGCCAGGCCATGGGCATGACTTACGGCCAGAACATGAAGCTGGTGGTATTGCCGCAGGCATTCCGCAACATGCTTCCGGTGCTGCTGACCCAGACCATCATCCTTTTCCAGGACACATCACTGGTCTACGCCATTGGCGCCTATGACCTGCTCAAGGGGTTCGACGCCGCGGGCAAGAATTTCGGCCGGCCGATGGAGTCGTACCTGCTGGCGGCCATGGTGTATTTCGTCATCTGCTACACCTTGTCCTGGTTCGTCAAGCGCCTGCACAAGAAGATTGCCATCATCCGATAGGGAGACAAGCCCCATGAGTTCCATGATCGAAATCAAGAACGTGTCCAAGTGGTATGGGCCGGTGCAGGTGCTCACCGACTGCGCCGTCAACATCGACAAGGGCGACGTAGTGGTGGTTTGCGGCCCCTCGGGATCCGGCAAGTCGACGCTGATCAAGACCGTCAATGCGCTCGAGCCGTTCCAGAAAGGCGAGATCTTTGTCGACGGCGTGCCGCTGCACGATCCCAAGACCGATCTGCCCAAGTTGCGCAGTCGCGTCGGCATGGTGTTCCAGCACTTCGAACTGTTCCCGCACCTATCGGTGACGGAGAACCTGACCATCGCACAGATCAAGGTACTCCGCCGCAGCCCGGACGAGGCCCTGGCCCGCGGCCTGAAGATGCTCGATCGCGTGGGCCTGATGGCGCACAAGGACAAGTATCCAGGCCAGTTGTCCGGTGGCCAGCAACAGCGTGTCGCGATTGCCCGCGCGTTGTCAATGGACCCGATCGTGATGCTGTTCGACGAACCCACCTCCGCGCTCGACCCCGAGATGGTCGGCGAAGTGCTGGACGTCATGGTGACGCTGGCCAGGGAAGGCATGACCATGATGGTGGTCACGCATGAGATGGGCTTTGCCAAAAAGGTCGGTAGCCGGGTGATTTTTATGGACGTGGGCGGGCGGATTCTGGAAGACTGCTCAAAAGACGAGTTTTTCAGTCATCCGGAAAATCG
>JANYAN010000346.1 GCA_025361305.1 Burkholderiales bacterium | reverse complement strand
ACTCCCTCCGTCAACAGGCCCGCTCGCTGGCCTCAAGGTTCTGGAGATGGGCCAACTCATCGCCGGCCCGTTTGCCGCCAAGACGCTGGCTGACTTTGGGGCTGACGTCATCAAGGTCGAACCGCCCGCCGGGGGCGATCCGCTGCGCAAGTGGCGCCTGCTCAAGGACGGCACTTCCGTTTGGTGGCAGGTGCAGTCGCGCAACAAGCGCTCGATCGCGCTCGACCTGAAGGACGCCGCGGCCCAGGCCATCGTGCGCAAGCTGGCCGCCGAGTCGGACGTGCTGATCGAGAACTTTCGTCCGGGTGCGCTGGAGGGCTGGGGTCTGGAACCCGACGCGTTATTGCAGGCCAATCCGCGCCTGATCGTGCTGCGGGTCAGCGGCTACGGCCAGACCGGGCCCTATCGCGACCGACCCGGGTTTGGCGTCGTGGCCGAGGCCATGGGCGGACTGCGCCATCTCACGGCAGAGTCAGGCCACGTGCCCGTACGCGTGGGCATCTCCATCGGCGACACCCTGGCGGCCCTGCACGGCGTGATCGGCATCCTGGCGGCTCTACAGGAATGCAATCGCTCCGGTAAGGGCCAGGTGATCGACGTTGCGCTGTACGAGGCCGTGTTCAATGTCATGGAAAGCCTGCTCCCCGAGTACAGCGCTTTTGGAGCCGTGCGCGGCCCGGCCGGCAGTGCCCTGCCCGGTATCGCACCGAGTAACGCCTATCGATGCAAGGACGGTGGCTATGCGCTGGTTGCCGGCAACGGCGACAGCATCTTCAGGCGCCTGATGAACGTGATCGGCCGCGCCGACCTGGCGGTCGATCCGCAGCTCGCCGATAACGGCGGCCGCGTAGCGCGCGTGGACGAACTGGATGCGGCGATCGGCGCGTGGACCGCGCAGCGCAGCGTGACGGAAGTGCTGGCCGCGCTCGACCGTGAGAGCGTTCCGGCCGGGCGTATCTACACCGTGGCCGACATCGCAGCCGATCCGCATTACCAGGCGCGCGGCATGCTGGAATCCATCACCCTGGACGATGGCACTGCACTGGCCGTGCCCGGCTTCGTCCCAAAGCTGTCGCGCACACCGGGCGGCCATCGCCGCAATGCGCCGGCAGTTGGGCAGGACACCGATGCGGTATTGACCGAGATTGGCCTGACTGCCGCGCAAATCGCCGAACTCAAACGCCGCGGCGTGGTGGCCTGAGCCCCGTCATTCGACCCGCGCGCCAGAGGCCTTGACGATGGCGCCGGCATTGTCCCAATCGGCGCGCAGGTGTTTCTGGAAATCGTCCGCCGCCATGGGCGTGCTCTCCACGCCCAGGCGAGCAAAGCGCTCCTGGACGATGGGATCGGCCAGCACCTTCTGCACGGCAGCGTTCAGGCGCTCGACCTCGGCCCGCGGCGTGCTGGCCGGCGCCAGCACGCCGATCCACGAATCGAACCTGTAACCCGGCACGCCCGCTTCGGCGACAGTGGGCAGATCAGGAAGGAACCTGGAACGCTGGGCGCCCGTGTAGGCCAGCAGCTTGATGCGCGGATCCTGGCGGAACGGCACGATGCCGATCACGGCCGAAGTCACGCCCTGCACGCGCCCGGCCAGCAATTCGGTCACCGCGTCACCGGTGGACTTCATCGGGATGTGCTGCATCTCCGCCCCTGCCTTGGCCAGGAAGTAAGCCATACCCAGATGCGTGGCGCTTCCATTGCCGGCGGACGCGTAGTTCATCTGGCCGGGCCAGGACTTGATCAATCTCACGTAATCGGCCAGCGTGGACACTCCCAGATTGCTGGGCACGGCGATCACATAGCCCGAATTGCCCAGGTAGGAGACGCCAACGAAATCGTTGATCGGGTCGTAGGGGAGCTTGGCATACAGATGGCCGCCGAGTGTGTGGCTGGCCGCTGCCAGCACCAGTGTGTTGCCGTCAGGCGTCGCCTTGGCGACCGCGGCGGTGCCAATGGTGCCGCCGGCGCCGGCGCGGTTTTCCACCACCACCGAGGCACCGAGCAGTTGACCCAATTCGCTGTTGAAGGTGCGCGCGATCGTGTCCTGCACTGCGCCATGACAGCTCCAGGCGTTGTGCCACAGGTTCATGCGCCCCTCCAGCGACCAATGGCCAGTCTAAACCAGCAGCCGGAGCGCACACTGCCTTTGGTACACTGGCCGCATCCCTTTCCACAGCCTCTGGATGTAAACCATGAATCGCTGCATGAGAAGCCGGGTCCTGGGCGCGCTGGCCATTTGCGCGGCCCTGGCCGGCCTGTTGCTCACCCCTGCCCCCGCTGCCCTGGCGCAAGGCCTGATGCGCGACGCGCCTAAAGACGTCAAGCGCGGATTGCTGGCGGTGTCGGCAACGCCGCCCGACATACTGATGGACGGCAAGCCTGACCGGCTCTCGCCCGGAGCGCGCATCCGCGACACCAACAACATGCTGGTGCTGTCGGGCACTATCGCCAGCCAGACCATGCCGGTGGTCTATCGGCGCGACGCGTCGGGGCTAGTCCACGAGGTCTGGGTGTTGACACCCGAAGAGGACGCCAAGCTCTCTGGTAGCGACAGCCTGGACGGCTACAAGCGGTTTGCCGAGCTTCTGGCCATCATCTTCGGCTTGCGCCGCTGATTGGGGGCGGGCGTGCCAAAGAAGGTATTCATCAAGACGTTCGGCTGCCAGATGAACGAGTACGACTCGGACAAGATGGCGGACGTGATGCACGCAGCCCAGGGCTACGAAGCAACACAGGATGTGGAAGAGGCCGACCTGATCCTGTTCAACACCTGCTCGGTCCGCGAGAAGGCGCAGGAGAAGGTGTTCAGCGACCTGGGGCGAGTCAAACACCTGAAGGAAAAGGGCGTGCTGATCGGCGTGGGTGGCTGCGTGGCCAGCCAGGAAGGCGCCGCGATCATCGAACGCGCACCCTACGTGGACGTGGTGTTCGGGCCGCAGACGCTGCATCGGCTGCCGGAATTGCTGGAGCGCCGGGCCAGCCAGCGCCGGCCGCAGGTGGACATCAGCTTTCCGGAGATCGAGAAATTCGATCACCTGCCGCCGGCTCGTGTGGAGGGCGCCACGGCCTTCGTCAGCGTCATGGAAGGCTGCAGCAAGTACTGCAGTTATTGCGTGGTGCCCTACACCCGCGGCGAGGAGGTGTCCCGGCCGTTCGAGGATGTGCTGGTGGAAGTGGCGGGCCTGGCCGACCAAGGCGTCAAGGAGGTGACGCTGCTGGGGCAGAACGTGAACGCCTATCGTGCATCAATGGGCGATACCGCTGAGCTGGCCGACTTTGCCACGCTGCTGGATTACGTTGCCGACATTCCCGGTATAGCGCGCATTCGCTACGTCACCAGCCACCCCAACGAGTTCACACCGGCGCTGATTGCGGCCTACGAGAAGATACCGAAGCTGGTGAGCCACCTGCACCTGCCGGTGCAACACGGCTCGGACCGTATCCTGATGGGCATGAAGCGCGGCTACACCGCCATGGAATACAAATCGACCGTGCGCAAGCTGCGCGCCATCCGGCCCGACATGGCGTTGAGCAGCGATTTCATCGTCGGCTTTCCGGGCGAAACGGAAGACGATTTCAGCAAGATGATGAAACTGATTGACGAC
>JANYAN010000314.1 GCA_025361305.1 Burkholderiales bacterium | reverse complement strand
CGACGGGTACTGGTCCTTGGCGTCGAACACCATGCGCACAGCGCGCTGGACAAGCTCGGGGGAAAACTTCGGTGACTTCCTCATGATGGCTCCATCTTCTCAAACGAGGGAGCCTCCTCAAAACCCGGGGCGGTTCAGTCGCCCTCCTGCAGTTGCGCTTCACTTCGCTCGCTGTGATCAACTCACGGCGGGACTTGCACCCGCACGCAAGAGTGCGCCCATGCTGGGCGCACATGACCAAGGGCGACACCGGGTGGCGTCGCCCTCATCTCTCGTGCCCCCTCGATCAGGGGCGGTCGTCAGGTGCGATCAGCGCTGGAAGCGATGGTCGCAGCTCACGCAGCGCTCGGCGACCTCGAGGGTCCAGTAGACATGGGTCACGTTGCGCGAGCCGTCGCCGTTCTCGCGCTCGTAGTGCGAACTGCGACCGTTGGGCGACTGGCGCACCAGTTGGCCCCAGCTCTGCGGATCGTCGCTGATGTCGCGGACGGCGGCAGCCGGGCCCTGACTGAAGGCTGCGACTTGGGCAGCGATCATCGCGACCGTCGTCGTGCTGTCGAGGTGCGCGTAGATGAGATTCAGCTCGTCGAAGTCGTGTTGGTTCGGCTTCGTACTGAGTGTGCTGGTCGCATTCGCGCCGGTATTCGAGAAGTAGTCCATGCAGCTGTTCTGCGAGCTGCCGTCGGTGGACTGGTGGTCAAGACCAAAAGTGTGGGCCACTTCCTGGCACACCACATGCTTCCTTTCGTTGGGGTTGTTGTACGTGGAAGTGTTGAAGTAGGTGTCGTTCATCTTCGCCGACCCCTGCGTGATGTGGGTGCCGCCGGTGATGTTGATCGACGCCAGTCCGAGCCAGCCGTTGTTGCCGTAAGTGCCGTTGCAAACCTGCGTCGTGCCGGCGACCATCGAGCAGCGCTTGTTGGACGTTCCGGCGACGATCGCGGTCAGGACGGCGCTGTTGCCGCTGTTCCAGTCCGACGACGTCTGCGCTAAATGGGCCCGCCAGTCAGCTGTGGTCATGTTGTTACCCAGCTTCAACGTGAACTGAGGTGTCGTCCGGGCCCAGTGATACCCGCCCCAGGAGTGGGTGGCATGCGCAACCGTGGTCACGGCCACCGCAGCCAGGCCGAGGGACAGGGCGGCCATCAGGCGTCGAAGGGTCGGCTTGGTCATCGGGTTCTCCTTGCGGGGTTCAGGGGCGATCTGCACTTGCCGGCAGCCACACGCGGGCTGTTCGCCCGGATTACTGGCCGGGGCCGGGACAGACAATGCGGCCTACAAGATTCAGCCCCATTCTGACGCGGCTACGCGCAGCCTACCCTTTTATGGTGCTCGCGGCCCGTCTCCGCCTGTGACATGTACGCCTCGAACCGCCCCGCGGCCAGCGCCATCAGTTCCGGGAGGATAGGCCGTTCAAACGCCCTTTTTCCGCCCTTCTTCCTTGGCGACCTGGGCAACAGGCCCGTCAGTTGAGGCTCTGATCGGTGTCTTTGTGGTCGACGGCGGCCGAACGAGTGCCGATGACGGGGCAGAACATGCACATCAGAGGGCTGGGTTACGGGTTTACCCGCTCGATCTGGCTCCGTTGCTTCGGTCCTGAGAAGCACAGACGCAGGCGATCCCCGCGGCCCTGGGCGCCGGGCCACCTGAACGGTGATGAGTCGGGATGGTCAGGCCGCGTGCAGCTGCGACCCACGGGCAGGGGCACGCGGCGGTGCACGGGCCTGCAACCCCAGGTGCATGAGGATCTTCTCGATCACCGGCTGTTCCAAGATGGCAGCGATGATCTTCAGCTCACCGCCGCAGCTCGGGCAGTGCGCCAGGTCGATATCGAAGACGCGCTTGAGCAGCCTGGCCCAGCTCAGCCGCACCGGGCGATGGTGCCCACAGTGCGCCTCGCACTCGGCCGGTGGCGCTACCTGCGCGGGCGTCTCGGGCTCTTGCGGCACCACCGACGCCGCAGCACGGCCTGCAGCGCGAGCAGCGTCAACGCGATGAGCAGGGGCAGTGCGACCCAGAGCAGCTTTGGCATGGTGCATCACCTCGCATCGACTCTTGGCGCTGGCTGTTGATTGTCAATTCTCGATTGTCGACTGTCGAACTGGCCGAAGCGCAGGTCGATCACCGCGCAGGATCCCATCCCCACCGCGCGTGCCACCCGCGCCATGCGTTTCACGGCACTGACTGAGCAGGGGCCGGGCTGCGCAGGCGCAGCATGCGCAAGAGCCAGCCAGCGGCCACGGCCGCCAGCACGTGCTTCACGGTATGGCCGCTGATCCAGCCGCCCGCCGCGAAGACCTCGTGATCCAGGCGCTCGGCCGCCAGCGCCGCGGCATAGAGAGCCAGCACCCACAGCAGATCGCCCCCGCGCGTATAGCGCGGCGCGAACAGCCACAG
>JANYAN010000229.1 GCA_025361305.1 Burkholderiales bacterium | reverse complement strand
TCCCAAGGCGCGTGGATGCGCAGTGGCTTACATGCTTGTGCAGATCCTGCAACATGCACGCCGCCGACGTTGGGCGGATGTACGTGAACTCATGGGCGCCGTCGTGCGTTCCCGCCGATTGTTCGCTTCGGAATCAGCGTGCTAGTATCCGCGAATCAAGCTACTGGCGGTTAACGGCATAAAATCAGTCCGAGAGAACGGGTTTCAGCAACTATTAGCTGATCAACGCGCGAACGGTGTTCCCACTGCATGCTGTATATGGTGACAGACACTCTTGAAAAATATTAGCATTATGATTCCATTCGATTGGCCGGTCAGTCAGTATTTCAATCACGCCATCGGAGTATCTCGCGAGCTTGACGCGATCATCCGGGAGATTTCAGAAAATCACTTGATCAAAGGTGGCGTGCCGATGGCGATGCTATGGTGGCTTTGGAACCTGCGTGACGCTCACGTGCATCCGCGGCGACATGCCCTACTCGGAGCGCTGCTGGGAGCTTTCCTGGCGATCGTACTTGCGAGGGGATCTTCGCTCCTGTTGCCGTTTCATGTTCGGCCTATGCAAGAACCGAGCCTCGGTCTTCATATCGCCGAGGGCGCGCAACGAGACATATTGGACGGGTGGAGTTCCTTGCCGAGCGACAACGCTGCATTTTTTTTCGCCATCGCGTTCGGCCTGTGGCAGTCTTCGAGACGTGCGGGAGTGATAGCGCTGGTGCATGCAATCTTCGTCGTCTGTTTGCCTCGACTTATTCTTGGCGTCCACTATGCGTCGGATCTTGTGGCAGGTGCGATGGTCGGGTTGATCGCGAGTTGGCTGTCCCAGCGAAAATTACTGAATTCCAGTGTTTACGCGCGTGCCATTCATCAAGAGGAGGTTCGCCCTCAATGGTTCTACCTCGTCCTCTTTTTGCTCACCATGCAGATGGCTGAGCTGCTTGTGTCCAGTCGCGAGTTGGCCCACTTGGCAGTTCACAACCTGCGTTTGTTGCTGCCTTAGGGATGTCACGCCGCTCCACGCACATTGAAGGATCTGGAAAAGAAATTTGCAGGGCCGACCATGGTGCACCCATAGGCAAGATTGCTGCATCTGCGACGGACTAGGCATCTCTGTTTCGGAAATCGAAAGCCGACGTATCAAGGCAATCCATTGCGCCGTCGACAAAATGCTTGGCCATGTTTTCGACCGTGTAGGTCGCTGCACTGGCCACGCAGCCCACGCGCAGTCTGGTCAAGAGTGCCCGATCTTGCAGTACATCACATACAGACTTGGCATAGGCTTGCAGCGTGTCCGCACTGATAATGCCGTTCTCGCCATTAGAAAGATACCCGATCTCAGGACTGTGAAGCCCAAAATCCGTGGTCAACATTGGCACGGAACAGGCGAACGCATCGAGGATGCCTAGACCGACGAGGCCCGGGTTGATCATCACTTTCGAAAGTGCCAGTACTTCAGCCTTGGCCTGTCCTTGACGCATCCCCAGGTACCTGACCCAGGGGTGACCCGCGCAGAAGCGCTCGACTTCTTCCTTCTGCGGCCCGGCACCGACAACCAGAAACTCGAAGGCCGGCACTCGTGCCCTGATCAGCGTCGCCGCTTCGAGCATGAAGCCAATGCGCTTCTCCTCGTACAGCGAGCCGATGAAGATGCCGACGTAACTGCCCTCCAGCCTGAGCTCCCTGCGCAGCGATTCCAGTCGTTCGGCCGGTACTTCGTGCCACATGCGTCCCAGCGTTGCCGTGTCAACCGAGTTGTTGATCACGGTGATGCGCTTGCGCGGGAACCCAAAGCGCTCGATGAATGGAACGCTCACATCGGTATACGCGAACCACCAGTCCACGCGGTTGGTGCTCCAGCCTTTGAAGCGCTCCTTCAGCCCTTCCGGATGGGTGGACTGAAAGTTGGCGCCGTGGCCCCAGAACGCGATGCGCCGAGGCCTGCGCACAGTCAGCGCGATCAAATTGCAGATCATCTTGTTCTCGTGGCCCACGATCACCAGATCGTCGTCATGAGTAGCCCGATGAAATGGCTGAATACAGATGCGCCCGTTCAGCAGATACTGCGCAGAAAGCTGCTCAGCCCAAGGCAGGTGCCCCCCGTCGTGCTTTTTCTTCTCCTCCGGCGTTGCGGGCCCGCAGAGAACCCTTAAACGAATTTTGTTCGCGTGTAATCGCTCGCGCAAAAGCTCGAAAAAAGGCACCCGATAATGAGTCAATCGGCGCTGGATGATTGTGACCGTCCTCATCTCTCAGAGCGGTCAATGGCTTGCGAGTGGCGTGCCGCGCAGCCCGGCGCGCGTCAAGGTAATTGTCGCCTTGTTCATGCAGCCAACGGCTGTTGATCGAGGCGCTGCGAATGCGTCTTGGTGATGCAGTCGCGTTCGGGGTTGAGCGTCACGGCACCGATGTGCGACCAGTCGCGCGTGTTGCCCGCCCATCGCGCCGGGTGGAGCGCGCGAGCCTTGAGGTACAGCGCGTGACGGGCCGCCAGGATGGCGCGATCGTCGCCGGCATGTCGCTGCGCCGGGCTGACGTAGCGGATGCCGCTGTGTCGATGATCGATGTTGTACCAATGCACGAAGCCGACGGCCCATGCGCGCGCCGCGTCCAGGTCAGTGAAGCCCAAGGCCTGGAACTCGGGCCGGTACTTGGCGGTGCGGAACAAGCTCTCGGCGAAGGCGTTGTCGTCGCTCACGCGAGGCCGCGAGTACGAGGGCTTCACACCCAGCCAGTTGAGCATCGCCAACACCGTGGTGGCCTTCAGCGTGGAGCCGTTGTCGCCGTGCAGCACCGGCTTGTTTGTCACCGCGGCAACGCCTTCGGCCAACGCCGTGCGCCGCACCAGGTGCGCGGCATGGTCGGAGTTGTCGCTCTGGTGCACCTCCCAGCCCACGATCTTGCGGCTGTACAAGTCCAGGATCAGGTACAGGTAGAACCAGCGCCCCATCACGGTGGCCGGCAGATACGTCATGTCCCAGCACCAGACCTGGCGCGGTGCGGTGGCGATGTGCGTGGTCGGCGGGCGCACCGCGTGCGGGTCCTTGGCACGCCCGCGGTGTGTGCTCTGACCGTGCGCGCGCAGCATGCGGGCGAAGCTGGACTCGCCGGCCAGGTACACCCCCTCGTCGGCGAGCATGGGCACGATGCGCGCGGGCGGCACCGCCGCGAAGCGCGGCTCGTTGGCCACGCACAGCAGCTGCGCGCGCTCGATCTCGCTCTGCCCACTTCGCGGGCCACCAACTCCACCGCCGAACTCTCCGGCGGCAGCAGCCTGGCCACCGCGCGGTCCTTGAATACTTGTCCGTATCGAGCCACTCTCGTCCTTCATCGCCGCCCCCGGGTTGTCGGTTCTATCGGGGCGACAACTATTCTGACGCGGGGGGGCTCCGTCACGATCACGATCACGATGCTCAGCACTTCATTCACGAATTGAGTTCCTT
>JANYAN010000198.1 GCA_025361305.1 Burkholderiales bacterium | reverse complement strand
AACTCCGGGCCGGCAAAACGCGGCTTCCTGCACGCCGAGCGCGAAACCATGCCACGCGAGCGGCTCGCCCACCTGCAGCTGGAACGGCTGCAGGCAACCGTGCAGAACGCCTATGACCATGTGCCGCTGGTGTGCCAGCGCCTGCAGGCAGCAGGCGCGCTGCCGCAGGACATCCGCACCCTGTCGGATCTGGCGCGGCTGCCCTTCACGGTCAAGACCGATCTGCGCGACCAGTACCCGTTCGGCCTGTTCGCGCGGCCTTGCGATCAACTGGCGCGCCTGCATGCTTCGTCGGGCACCACCGGCAAGCCCACCGTCGTCGGCTACACACTGAAGGACATCGATACCTGGGCCAACCTGATGGCCCGTTCGCTGTACTCGGCCGGCGTGCGCCCGGGCGATGTCGTGCACAACGCCTATGGCTACGGGTTGTTCACCGGCGGCCTGGGCGCCCACTACGGTGCCGAGCGCCTTGGCGCGGTGGTGGTGCCGATGTCCGGTGGCTCCACCGAGCGCCAGATCACCCTAATCACGGATTTCAAGGCACGTGTGCTTTGCGCCACGCCTTCCTATGCGCTGGCCATTGCCGAAGTGGCTGAACAGCAGGGTGTGGATCTGCGCACCAGCGCACTGCGCATCGGCATGTTCGGTGCCGAGCCCTGGAGCACGGCAATGCGCCGCGAGATCGAGGCGCGGCTGGGCCTGAAGGCGGTCGACATCTACGGTCTGTCCGAGATCATGGGGCCGGGCGTGGCATGCGAGTGCGAAGTGCAGGACGGCCTGCATGGCTGGGAGGATCACTTTCTGTTCGAGGTCATCGACCCCGAAACCGGCCGGTCGCTGCCCGAGGGCGAAGCTGGCGAACTGGTGATCACCACGCTGACCAAGCAGGCGCTGCCGATGCTGCGTTACCGCACGCGCGACATCACGCGGCTGACCACGGCTCGGTGCGACTGTGGCCGCACCCACGTTCGCATCCTTCGCATCACCGGCCGAAACGACGACATGCTGATCATTCGCGGTGTCAACGTCTATCCCTCACAGATCGAGGCGGTGCTGGTGGGCCGCCCGTTCCTGGCGCCGCACTACCAGCTGGTGGTCGAGCGAGAAGGCAGCCTCGACCGTGTGCGTGTCGAGGTCGAAGCCCTGCCCTGCACCAACCCGGAGAGCTTCGCGCAAGTGGCGCGTGACGTCAGGCACCACATCAAGTCGCTGGTCGGCATCACGACCGAAGTCGTGGTCCAGGCACCCGGCACCGTGCCGCGCTCGCAAGGCAAGGCCGTGCGCGTGCGCGACCTCAGGCCGAAGGAGGCGTGAGATGTCGATGCAACTACTCCGCCTCGAAGTCAATGGCCGCACCCACGAGGTCGCCGCGCCTGGCAGCGCGTTGCTGCTGGAGGTGTTGCGTGACCCACTCGGCCTGACCGGTACCAAACAAGGCTGCGATGGCGGCGAGTGCGGCGCCTGCACGGTGCTGGTCGATGGCCAGCCGCGGCTGGCCTGTATCACGTTGGCGGCCAGCGTGCAGGGCCGCCAGATCGAGACCATCGAAGGCCTGGCCCAGGCCGGCCGCATGAGCCGGCTGCAGCAGGCCTTCCACGAACACCTGGGCACCCAGTGCGGATTTTGCACTCCGGGCATGGTGATGGCTGCCGAGGCCCTGCTGCGGCGCGAGCCCAATCCCGACAAGGCGCAGATCCGGGAAGCCCTGGCGGGCAATCTGTGCCGCTGCACCGGCTACGTGAAGATCATCGAATCGGTGCAAGCCGCTGCGAGGCACACACCATGAAGCGCGAGCCGCACACGCTGGAGCGGCCGCCGGCGCCGCCGACGCACTCGATCGGCGAACGCACGCCCCTGGTCGACGGGATCGAAAAGGTCACGGGGCGGGCTCGCTACACCGCTGACCTGGCGCTGGGGCCGGCGCTGGTGGGCCTCATCGGGCGCAGCCCCGTGGCCCACGGAATCATTCGCGCAATCGATGTGAGCGCTGCGCGGGCGCTGCCTGGGGTGCGCGCCGTCATCACCGGGCAGGACTTCAGCGCGCCTTACGGTGTGATTCCGATCGCGCAGAACGAATGGCCGCTGGCGCGCGACAAGGTGCGCTATCGCGGCGAGCCGCTGTTTGCGGTGGCGGCCGAGGATAAGGCTGCGGCGCACGCGGCGCTGGCGGCCGTCAAGGTGGAATTCGAAGAACTGCCTGCGATGTTTGCCGCCGCGCAGGCCCGCGCAGACGGCGCAGTGCTGCTGCACGACAACAAACCGGGCAACCTGGAACGCCAGGTCGAACAGGAATTCGGCGACGTCGAGGGCGGCTTTGCCGCCGCCGACCTCCTCCTGGAACGCAGCTACGAATGCGCAGAAGTAGCGCATGGCCAGATCGAGCTCAACGCCACGGTGGCGCAGTGGGAGCCCGAGCGTGAACGCCTCACCGTGCATTCGGTGAGCCAAGTGCCGTACTACCTGCACCTGATGCTGGCGCAGACGCTGGGCATCGACAGTTCGCAGATCCGGGTGGTCAAGCCCTTCGTGGGCGGTGGCTTCGGCCATCGGGTCGAACCACTCAATTTCGAGATGGTCACCGCAGCGCTGGCCCGCGCGGCCGGTGGCACCGTGAAGCTGGAGCTGACGCGCGAGGAAGTCTTCCTGACCCATCGCGGCCGGCCGCACAGCGAAGTGCGCGTCAAGATGGGCCTCAAGCGCAATGGCGAGATCACGGCGCTGGACGCCGAAGTGGTGCAGCGCGGGGGCGCCTACGGTGGCTATGGCCTGGTGACCATCCTGTATGCCGGTGCGCTGCTGCATGCGCTCTACAAGGTAGGCGCGGTGCGCTATCGGGGCTTTCGGGTCTACACCAATCTGCCACCCTGCGGCGCGATGCGCGGCCATGGTGCCGTCAATGTGCGCTTCGCGGTGGAGTCGCTGCTCGACGAAATGGCGGGCCAGCTCGGTCTCGACCCTTTCGCTGTTCGCCGTGCCAACCTGATCGAAGCGCCGTATCGCACGCTGAACGACCTGCAGGTCAACTCCTATGGACTGCCGGAGTGTCTTGACGCGGTCGAACAGGCCTCGGGCTGGCACGAGCGACGCGGCAAGCTGCCCCCGGGACGCGGGCTGGGCATGGCGTGCTCGCACTACGTCAGCGGATCGGCCAAGCCGGTGCACTGGAGCGGCGAGCCGCACGCGGTTATCAACCTCAAGCTCGATTTCGACGGCGGCATCACGGTCCTGACCGGCGCTTCCGACATCGGTCAGGGCTCGACCACGCTGCTGACGCAAGTGGTTGCCGAGGTGCTGCTGCTGCCGATGGCCCGCATTCGCGTGGTCTCCGCAGACAGCGCGCTGACCCCAAAGGACAACGGTTCGTACTCATCGCGGGTGTCGTTCATGGTGGGCAATGCTGCTTTGCGCGCGGCGGAGGCGCTCAAGCGTGTGCTGGTGGAGGCGGCGGGCAGGCGACTGGAGGCGTCGCCCGACGACATCGAGTGGGGAGGTGAATCGTGCTGGGTGAACGGCACCGACCGGCGTCTGGCCTTCGGGCAGTGCGTGGAGGCCGCACTGGCCGAATCCGGCACGCTCACGGTGAAAGGCGCCTGGTCGACACCGCTGGAGACGCAGGGCGGCAAGTTCCGCGGCGCTGCCGTGGGTTCCACGGCTGGCTTCAGCTATGCCGCCCAGGTGGTGGAGGTGCAGGTTGACGAAGAGACAGGTGCCGTGCATGTGGAGCATGTCTGGGTCGCGCACGACTGCGGGCGCGCACTGAACCCGATGGCCGTCGAGGGACAGGTGCAAGGCGCGGTCTGGATGGGCATGGGCCAGGCGCTGCAGGAAGAGACCCAGTACCACGAGGGGCTGGCGCTGCGATCCAACCTGATCGACTACCGCATACCGACCATTGCCGAATCGCCGCCGATCGACGTCACCCTGATCGAAAGCATGGATCCGCTGGGGCCGTTTGGCGCCAAGGAGGGCAGCGAAGGGGGGCTGCACGGCTTCCCGCCAGCCCTGACCAGCGCGATTGCCGATGCGCTGGGCCTGCGTCTCAGTGAATTGCCGGTGACACCCGATCGCGTGTTTGACGCCCTGGTGGCGCGCAGGCGTGAGCAACGCGTCAAGCAGGCGCGCAGCGCCAAGCAGGAGGCCTGATGCATGCACTTCCCGAGTTCATTCTGCGCAGGCCCGAAACCATGGCCGAGGCGGCCACATTGCTCGCGACCGAATCGTCGGCGCGCCTGATAGCGGGGGGTACCGACCTGTTGCCCAACATGCGGCGTGGGCTTGCCTGCCCTGCGGTCGTGATCGACCTATCAGGCGTTTCCGGTTTCGATGCGGTCGAGGCGCTGGCGGATGGAGGCGCAGTGCTCGGTGCCGGTCTCACCTTGGCGGGAATTGCCGCCGACCCGACCATTGCATCGCGCTGGCCGGCCCTGGCCGACGCAGCGCGCGCTGCCGCCGGCCCGGGTCACCGCAGTGCGGCCACGCTGGGCGGCAATCTGTGCCAGGACACGCGCTGCGTCTTCTACAACCAGAGCGAGTGGTGGCGGGCCAGCAATCAATACTGCCTGAAGCGTGGCGGGGAAACCTGCCACGTGGCGCCACAGGGCAAGCGCTGCCATGCGGCCTTTAGCGGTGACCTGGCACCGGTGCTGCTGGCCCTGGGTGCCCACGTCGAACTGCAATCGACCCGTGGCACGCACTGGTTGCCGCTGGATGAACTGTATCGGGACGACGGCGCCGCCCACCTGACGCTCGAGCCAGGCGAACTGCTGGTGCGCGTGCGCCTGCCCGCCGCAGCACCGGGCCTTGTGTGCGGCTACCGCAAGGCGCGCGTGCGCGCGGCGATGGACTTTCCCCTGGCTGCCGTTGCCGTGGCGCTGGTGCTGGAGCAGGGCCGCGTTGTCTCGCTGCGCATCGCCCTGTCGGGAACCAATTCACATCCCCTGTCGCTGGACGGCACGGGCGAGCTGGAGGGCCAGGAGGTGGACGATGCGCTGCTCGCGCGGGTGGCCAAGCTGGTGCAGCACCAGGTCAGCCCCATGCGCAGTACCGCCACGCCATCGAACTACCGGCGCCAGGTGGCGGCCGCCCTGACGCAGCGCCTGCTGCAGGAACTGGCCAACGGGCCGGGCGCGCCCGGGTCGGCGGCGATTCGCGCGGCCTTCGAGATCGAGCTGGGTGGCCGCGCTTTCTACCAGCGCGCGGCCGCGGACAGCGCCGACGAAACGCTCAAGGCCCTGTTCAGCCAGTTCGCCGTGATGGAGGGCGAGCACATGGAAACGCTGTCGCGCCGCTATCACGTGCCCGACATTCCCGATCCAACGCCTCCGTTCCGCGTCGAGACCGCGTCCCTTTTCACCGGCATCGAGTACCGCCCGCACGACCCTGATAGCTTGTTCCGGATCGCCATCGCACTGGAACAGCGTGCTGCCGACTTCTTCGCCAACCATGCGGCCGACGCGGCGACAGGATCGGCCGAGCGTCGCCTGTACGAGGAACTGGCAGCCGAAGAACGTGAGCATTCGCAGGTGTTGTCGGCGCAATACCAGCTGTGGCGCCGGCGCACGCCCGAGGCCGCACCGCAGACACAGGCCGAACAGATCAACGGGGCGGCGTTGCTGCTGGCGCACGGCCTGGCCGACCATACGGCGCTGGTCTGCGGCGATCAGCGGCTGAGCTACCGCGAACTGCGCGATCGCGTGGCCCGGGCGGCGGCGGTCTGGCGCGCACGCGGGCTCAAGCCCGGCGACCGCGTCGCCATCAAGCTGCCCGACGGCATCGACTGGGTGGTCGCGTTTCTGGGCACTATCTGGGCCGGCGGCGTGGCCGTAGCGGTCAATCCGCACATTCCTGCGCCGGAGTGGCATTACATCCTCGACGAGGCCGGCTTCAATGTGATCCTGGCGGAGTCGGCACAGGACACACCTTCGCCCTGGTGCGAGCGGGTGATCCTGGTCGACGAAGGCCGGCATGCCGTGGCCAACGCGACACCCATTGCGCCGCAGGCGATGGGCGAAGACTCGCCGGCATTCTGGTGCCATTCGTCCGGTACCTCGGGCAAACCCAAGGCCGTGGTGCACCGGCACCGGTTCGCGCGCGAAATCGAGCGTATCTCGCGCGAGCGCCTGGGCATCACGGCGCAGGACCGTCTGTTCGCCACGTCGCGACTGTTCTTCTCCTATCCCCAGACCAACAGCCTGTTTGCCGGCCTGAAGATCGGCGCCACCGTCATCCTCGACCCCCAATGGCCAACCGCAACGTCGGTGGCCGCCACGGTCGAGCAAATGCGGCCCAGCGTGTTTTTCAGCGTGCCTTCGCTGTACCGCAGCCTGCTGCATGCGGGCCAGGCGCCGGCATTGGCAGCGGCCGGCATCCGCACCTGCGTATCGGCAGGTGAGGCCTTGCCGGCGAGTCTGCGCCAGGCCTGGCGCGAGGCCACTGGCATCGGCATGGTGGACGGCTACGGTGCGTCCGAAACGCTGGTGCTGGTGCTCACGGCCGTGGATGGCGACGAAGGGCTGCGGCCCTCGCCCGGTGTTCAGGTCGAGCCGCTTGATCCCGGGGCGGCCAGCGCTGGCATACCGACCCGATTGCGCTTTCGCGTGTCGACCCTGGCGCTGGGCTACCTGGACCGGCCCGCGGCCCAGGCCGAAACCTTCCGCGACGGCGCTTTCTGCCCGGCCGACCTGTTCCTGCGCACCGAAAGCGGCAACTGGCGGTTTGCCGGGCGCGAGGACTCATTGGTCAAGATCAAGGGCCGCTGGGTGAACCTGGTCGAGCTCGAAGAGCGTTTGGCTGCCGGCGTGCCGGGGCTGCTGGAGGCTGGCACGGTGTGTGTGCCCGACCGGGACGGCATGGACAGCGTCGCCTTTTTCTACGTGGCTCGCGACGGACAGGCCGCGCAAGTCGAGGGCGTGCTGCGCGAGCGGGCTGCGGCTTTACCGGCGCATCAGCGCCCGGGCTCGATGCACGCGATCGAAGCCCTTCCACGCACACCCACCGGCAAGCTGCTGCGCCGGCGCCTGGCCGAGATGCTTCCGCCCATCGGAGCACGTGTCTCATGACAACGATTGAGCGCGAGCCGCCGGTGCACGTCGCGCGCAGCGCGGGCGTGCTCACGCTCACGATGGCACGCGCGCCGGTCAACGCACTCGACGACGGGTTGGTGGACGCTTTGGAAGAGGCGATCGAACGGGCCTGCGCCGACCCCGAAATCTCGGTGCTGCACCTGCGCAGCAGCTGCCGTGTTTTCTGCGCCGGTGCAGATCTGGCCTTGATGCGACGCAGTATCGCAACCGCACTGGGACTCGAATGCATGCTGTCCTTTGTGGCACGGCTGCAGCGGCTGGCTCACCAGCTGGAGACGGCGCCGCTGGTGACGCTGGCCGAAATCGGCGGCGCGGCCCTTGGCGGCGGCTTCGAACTCGCCCTGGCCTGCGACTTGCGAATCGCCGCGCACCAAGCCCGCGTTGGATTGCCCGAAGCCGGCCTCGGCCTGCTTGCGGCTGCCGGCGGGACGCAGCGGCTGACGCGATTGGTCGGACCTGGGCTGGCCAGGCGACTGATCCTGGGGGCCGAGACCGTCGATGGCGCCACCGCCGAACGGCTGGGCCTGGTGCAGTGGTCCCTACCGCGGGCTGATCTCGCCGATGGAGCCCTGGCCCTGGCCCGGCGCCTGGCCGCGCAGCCGCGGCACGCCGTCAATGCGGCCAAGCAATGCATCGCCGCCGCTGCAGACCCGGCACGTGACGGGTTCGCCGAAGAACTTGCCCATACCCGACGGCTGTACCAGCACCCGGTCACGCGGGAACGCGTCGCCGCCTTTCTTGACCGTGGCCTGAGTTAGCGCCCGGTCCGCCATCTTTCTTTCAGGAGTCAACCCCATGAAGCTCGACCAACGCACCGCCCTCATCACAGGCGCCGCCTCCGGCATCGGCCGTGCCACCGCACAAGCGTTCGCGCAAGCCGGCGCCAAGGTATTGCTGGCCGATATCGACGAAGCCAGGGGCGCTCAAGCCGCCGACGACTTGCGCGCCGCTGGCCACCGGGCCGACTACCTCAGCGTGGACCTGACCCGGCCGGAGTCGATCGAAGCGTTCGCCAAGACGGTGGCGACGCAATTCGGCATTCCCGACGTGATCGTCAATGGTGCCGGCTGGGGCACGACCCACCCGTTCTGGGAAGGGACGCCTCAACTGTGGGACAGGGTGATTGCCCTCAACTTCATCGGCCCCATGCAACTGGTCAAGGCGCTGCTGCCGGCCATGATCGAGCGGCGCAGTGGCCGAATCATCAATGTGGCCAGCGACGCCGGTCGTGTGGGCAGCATGGGCGAGACGGTGTACTCGGGCGCCAAGGGTGGTCTGATCGCCTTCACCAAGTCGCTGGCCCGAGAGGTGGCCCGCTACCAGATCAATGTCAACTGCGTCTGCCCCGGACCGACCGACACGCCGCTGATGGCGGCCGTACCGGACAAGGTGAAGGATGCGCTGACCAAGGCGATCCCGTTCCGCCGCCTCGGCCAGCCCGAAGAAGTGGCCGACGCGATCCTGTTCTTCGCGTGTAGCCGCGCCAACTACATCACCGGCCAGGTGCTCAGCGTCAGTGGCGGCTTGACGATGGCAGGCTGAATGCTTCGTACACCCACTACTTCCAGGAGCCCGCACATGAAACGCATCCAGCTTGCCAACTACCGCGCCACCCACTTCGGCTACAGCGTCGAGGGCAAGGTCGCCACCATCACGCTCAATCGCCCCGACCGCAAGAACCCGCTGACGTTTGATTCCTACGGCGAGTTGCGCGACCTGTTCCGCGAGATGGTCTACGCCACCGACATCAAGGCCGTGGTCTTCACCGGCTCGGGCGGCAACTTCTGCTCGGGCGGCGATGTACACGAGATCATCGGGCCGCTGGTCAAGATGGCGATGCCCGAATTGCTGGAGTTCACCCGCATGACGGGTGACATGGTCAAGGCCATGCGCGCCTGCCCGCAGCCCATCATCGCGGCGATCGACGGCGTGTGTACCGGCGCTGGCGCCATGATTGCCTGCGGCTCCGACATGCGTGTGGCCACCGCGCGCAGCAAGCTGGCCTTCCTGTTCGTGCGGGTCGGTCTGGCCGGCGCCGACATGGGCGCGTGCACGTTGCTGCCCCGGCTGATCGGGCTGTCGCGCGCGGCCGACTTGCTATACACAGGCCGCGTGGTTGGCGGCGAAGAGGCCGAACGCTTTGGCTTCTACAACCGCCTGGTCGAGCCCGATGCGGTGCTGGCTACCGCCACAGCGCTGGCGAAGGAGCTGGCAGACGGTCCGAACTTCGGGCACGCGATGACCAAGACCATGCTTTGGCAGGAATGGAGCGCCGGCCTGGGCGAATGTATCGAGGCCGAGGCCCAGGCCCAGGCCATCTGCATGCAGACCCATGACTTCGAAAGGGCCTACCACGCGTTCGCCGCCAAGCAGAAGCCCGTGTTCGAAGGCAACTGATGGAAGCCCCTCTGCCCACCGAGACTGTCGAGCCGTTTGGCCCGCTGGGCCGGGGCCTGCTCGCCGTCTGCAAGGTGACGGCGGTGGCCGGAGCGATCGTTTTCATTGCGCTGGTGGCCATGTCGATCGTTTCCATCACGGGGCGCAAGCTCTTTTCGGCGCCGGTCCCGGGCGATGTCGAACTGCTGCAGCTGTGTTCGGCTTTTGCTGCCGCCACGTTCTTCGCCTACTGCCACATGAATCGGGGCGACGTGAAGGTCGACTTCTTTACCGAGCGGCTGCCCTTGCGCGCGATCCATGCGCTCGATGCCGTCGGCTCGGCACTGGTCGGCCTGTTTGGCGCGCTGCTGGCCTGGCGCACGGGTGCGGGCGCCGCCATGCTCGGTGCCGTCGGCGAGACCTCCATGATCCTGGGCCTGCCTCTGTGGCTGGGTCAGGCGCTGATGGTGCCGGGCTTCGTGCTGCTGGCGCTGGCCGGGCTCTACCGTTTTGGCTGGCACCTGCGTCTGGCTGTGCGTGAGAGATCGCCATGAGTGGCATCGAATCCGGGCTGGTGCTGTTCGGCGTGTTGATGGTGCTGCTGGTCTTGCGCGTGCCCATCGGCGTCGCCATGTTCATGGTGGGCGCCGGCGGCTATTTCGCCTTCACCGGGGGCCAGTGGACGCCACTGCTTAACTCGCTAAAAAACCTGGCCTATGCGCGCCTGTCCAACTACGACCTGATCGTCATTCCGCTGTTCCTGCTGATGGGCCAGTTCGCCACGCACGGCGGACTGTCGCGTTCGCTGTTCCGCTTTGTCAGTGCGTTCATGGGTCATTGGCGTGGCGGTATCGCGATGGCTGCGGTGGGCGCCTGCGCGGCCTTCGGAGCGATCTGCGGCTCGTCACTGGCGACCGCTGCGACGATGGGCCAGGTCGCGCTGCCCGAACTCGAGCGGGCCAAATATTCGGGAGCGCTGGCCACCGGTGCGCTGGCAGCTGGCGGCACCCTGGGTATCATGATCCCGCCGTCCGTGCCGCTGGTGATCTACGCCATCCTGACGCAGGAGTCGATCGGCAAGCTGTTCATGGCCGCGATCGTGCCCGGCCTGATCGCGATGGTCGGCTACATGATCGTGATCCAGATCATCGTGCGCTGGAAGCCCTCGACCGGCCCGGCCGGGCCGCGCGTCGCCTGGCCCGAGCGGATCAAGTCGCTGGTCGTCGTCTTGCCGGTGCTGGCCGTGTTCGTGGTTGTCATCGTCGGCATCTACGGCGGCTGGGCCAATCCGACCGAGGCGGCAGCCATCGGCGCGGCCGCTTGCGGCGTGCTGGCCGTGGCCAATGGCGGCTTGCGCTGGCGTGGCCTGTGGGACGTGGCGCTGGGCACGGCGCAGACCACCGCCATGATCTTCCTGGTGCTGCTGGGCGCTGACCAGCTCAACACCGCGCTGGCGCTGTCGCAGATGCCCACCGAGCTGGCCGCGTGGGTCAAGGGCAGTGGCTTTCCGCCATTGCTGGTGATGCTGGCCATCCTGCTCACGTACGTGCTGCTGGGCTGCGTGATGGACTCGCTGGCCATGATCCTGCTGACGATTCCCGTGTTCTACCCGGTGGTGATGGGGCTGGACTTCTGGGGTCTGGGCGCGACCGACAAATCGATCTGGTTCGGCATCCTGGCCCTGATGGTGGTGGAAATCGGCCTGGTGCACCCGCCGGTGGGCATGAACGTCTACATCATCAACCGGCTGGCCAAGAACGTGCCGCTGAGCGCCACCTTCAAGGGCGTGATGCCCTTCCTGCTGTCGGATTTCGTGCGCACCGCACTGCTGCTGTTCTTCCCGGTGCTGTCGCTGGTGCTGGTGCGCACTTTCCATACCTGATCCCCGTCCAAACCCCAGGAGACATGTCATGCGTATTCGATCCGTCGTTCGTCTTGTCGCCGCCGCGGTCATCGCGGCTGGCACGCTCACGCCGGCGCTGGCGCAGCAAGTGGTGCTCAAGGTGCACCATTTCCTGCCCGGCACCTCCAACGTGCACATCAACCTGATCCAGTCCTGGTGCGACAAGATCGCCAAGGAATCGGCCGACCGGCTCAAGTGCCAGATCTATCCCGCGATGCAGCTGGGCGGCACGCCGGCCCAGCTGTTCGACCAGGCCAAGGACGGCGTGGCCGACATTGTCTGGACCATCCCCACTTATTCGGCCGGCCGCTTCGTCAAGAGCGAAGTGTTCGAGTTGCCCTTCTTCACGCGCAGTGCCAAGGGGTCCAGCCAGGCGTTCTGGTACTTCGTGCAGAAGCATGCGCAGGACGAGTATGCCGGCGTCAAGCCGCTGTGGCTGCACACCAACGACGGCTCGTCGTTCCACCTGACCAGTGCCAAGGGCGTGAAGACACTGGAAGAACTCAAGGGCCTGAAGATCCGCGCGGCGACGCGATTGAATTCGCGCATGCTTGCCGCCCTGGGCGCCACACCGGTCCAGATGCCGTTGCCGGCCGTGCCGGAAGCGATGGCCAAGGGCGTGATCGACGGCGCCATGGTGCCGTGGGAAGGCGTGCCTGCCGCCAAGCTGCAGGAAATCGCCCACAGCCATCTCGACGTGCCGGCGGGCCAGCCGAAGTTCGCCAACTCGATCTTTGCCTTCGTCATGAACCAGGCGCGGTACGACGGCCTGCCAGCCGATCTGAAGAAGGTGATCGACGCCAACAGTGGCGCCGAGGTCTCGGCCTGGGCCGGCGAGAAGGGTTTCGACAGCGTGGTCGTGCCTTTCCACAAGCTGGCCACCGACCGGGGCAACCAGGTCTTTGCGCTGGCGCCGGCCGAACTGGCGCGGTGGGTGAAGGTCACCACGGAAGTGGACGATCAATGGGCCAGGGAAGTCTCGGCCAAGGGCGCGAATGGCGCTGCCCTGCTGGAAGACGCGCGGGTACTGAGCCGCCAATATGACCACTGAGGCCTCATCAGTCGTGGATCGGTCGGGCGCGCCACGGCAATGGCTGGAAGCGCAGGCAGCCCATATCGACGTGCGCGGCCTGGTACCGCCCCAGCCTCTGGTTGCGATCCTGCGGCTGCTGCAATCGGTGGACCGTGAAATGCCGGTGGTGGTCCACCATGACCGCGATCCGATTTTGCTGTACCCCGAGCTGGACGAGATCGGGTGGAGTGCCTGCCGCATGGAAGCGCCCGCGGGCGAGGTGCGCCTGTTGCTGCACAGGTTGCCGTGAGCCGGGCCGGGGTCTTCCTCGGCGATGCCAGAAGCCGGTTGCTGCCGGCATCGATTCCCTTGCGCTATTTTGGCGCGGCGGCGGTATTCCACCTTCTGGCCTGGCTGGCCCTGGCGGCCGGCGCTGGCCAGTGGCTGGATTTTTCGGCAGGGTTGGGCTGGCCATTGGCCTCACTGCACTTGCTGACGCTGGGCGTGCTCGGCATGACGGCGCTGGGCGCGGGCGCCCAGCTGCTGCCCGTCGCAAGCCGCCAGGGCGCGCCGGACCATCGGCTGCTGGCCGCGATCTGGTGGCTGTACACACCGGGCGTGGCCGGGTTGGCGCTGGGCATGGGCCTGGCCCGTCCGGCGGTGCTGGCGGGTGGTGCGGTGGCCGTCACAGCGGGCCTGGCCCTATGGGCCGCACTGACGGCAAAGAACCTGCGCGGGGCGCGCGGCATGCGGGGCGTCGTTGCACATGGATGGGTCGCGCTGGTGTCGCTGGGCGCGGTGATCGCCAGCGCGCTGGCGCTGGCGGCGACCTGGCTGGGGCTACCGGGGCCTGGGCGCGAGACCCCTTTGGTGCTGCACCTGGTGTTCGCTCCCTTCGGCTTCATGGGCATGCTGGCGCTGGGCCTGTCCTACATCCTGGTGCCGATGTTTGCGCTGGCCGATGTGCCAAGCGAGCGCACGCAACTGGCTTCGTGCGCCCTGGCGGTGGCGGCGCTGTCGCTGGGCGCTCTCGCCATTTTCGGGCTGGCCACTACGGCACTGCGCTGCGCGGCACTGCTGGCAGGAGCTGCGGCGGTTGCCCTGCACCTGCGCGCCATGTTCCGGGTGCTAAGAGGCGGCATGCGGCGCGAGCTCGGCCGCTCCTTCGTGCTGGTGAAAGTCGGCTGGACCGGTTTGGGGACGAGTCTTGTGCTGGCATTGGGCCTGGTGCTCGAGTGGCCCGTCCCCCGGCTGGCGACCTGGTTCGGGTTGTGCCTGATTGGGGTCTGGCTGCTGAGCTTCCTGCTGGGCATGCTGCAGCGCATCCTGCCTTTTCTGGCAGCCATGCATGCGGCGGGCGCAGGGCGCCGTTCGCCTACGCCATCGGCGCTAACTCACGAGACAGCCCTGCGCATCCACTTCGCGTGCCACGTCGCCGCACTGGCGGGGCTGGGACTGGCCGCGGCGTTCGACAGTCATCTGCTGGCGGTTCTATCCGCAGCCACTGGGGCCACAGGCGCGGCCGCCTTCCTGGTCTTTTACGCGACGGTGCTGCATCGCCTGCAAAGGGCGAGAGCTTGAGCTACCTCAAGATGGCGTCATCCTGTTTGCGCCAGTATATTGGTAACGAAATACCAGAATACGATTTCTTCACCTCATGACAACCAGCCAGGTCAGCCGCCTCCTCGACGAGGAGCACCGCAACCTCCTCACCCTGCTGGGCAAGGTGGAGCAGGCACTGGGCCGCGCCACGCGCATCGCGCCCGACGCATCCAGCCTGATAGCCACGCTGGTGGGCGCACTGGAGCTCGACATCAACCGCCACTTCCAGTTTGAGGAGGAGTTGCTGTTCCCGCGCATGGCGGATGCCGGCGACGGCGGCATGGCCGCGCTGCTCTTCGAGGAGCACGAGGCGATCCGCGAAGTCGCTACTGAAATGCTGCCGCTGGCCAGGCTGGCCGTGCAAGGCACGATTGACGAGGTGCGCTGGGGCACGCTGCGCACCATGGCGCTGGAGCTGGTGGAGCGCCAGGTCGCGCACATTCAGAAGGAAACCATGGCTCTGTTGCCGCTGCTGGACGACTTGCTCGATGACGACACCGACCGCGAACTGGCCTTCGCCTACGCGGCGACCTGAATCATAGAAGGACCTCACCATGACCGAAGTCGCTGCAGGGCAGTTGCTCACCATCCGTGCATTGACGCGCGACGACTTGCCGGCCGTGGTGACCATCGATGCGGCCCTGGAAGGCCGGCCGCGCGGCGACTACGTGCAGCGCCGCCTGGCCGCCGCCCTGCGTGAGCCTGCATTGCATGCGCAGTTTGCCGCCACGGATGAATCGGGCCTGGCCGGCTACATCCTGGCCCGCGTGCTTGAGGGCGAATTCGGCCGTGCCCAGCCGGGGCTGCGGCTGGAGATGGTGGGCATGCGCCCTGATGCGCGCGGGCACGGCGGCGGCGCGCAACTGTTCAAGGTGCTGGCCGATTGGGCCGGCCGGCACGGCATCCGCAACCTGCACACCGGCGCGACCTGGCACGACGCGCAAATGCTTCACTGGCTGGGCGCCATGGGGTTCGAGCTGGCGCCCAACTACATCCTGCAGGCGACCCCTGGCGAGGGCACGCGCTCGCCATTGGGCGACGAGGACATCACGCTCGCCACGGGGCAGGGCGTTGGCGGCGAGGTCAACTTCGGCGCCCCCGAGGGCAACGACCACGAAAGGCTGGCCCTGGGCCGCGCCGAAGTGCGCGCCATGCGCCCCGAAGACCTGCGCGAGATTGCTCGCATCGACCACGGCATCACCGGGCGCGACCGCAGCGGCTACATTGCCGCCCGACTGGCCGAGGCGATGGACGATTCGGCGATCCGCGTTTCGCTGTCTGCACGCCTGGACGGTGCGATCGTGGGCTTCGTGATGGCTCGCGCAGACCTGGGGGATTTCGGCCGCACCGAACCGGTGGCCGTGGTGGACACGATAGGCGTGGATATCTCCGCGTGGGAGCACGGCATCGGCCACGCGCTGATGGCGCAGCTGTTCGCCAACCTGGGCGAACTGAAGATCGAACGGGTCGAGACCCTTGTGGCATCGAACGATCTGGCGCTGCTGGGTTTTTTCCAGCGCACCGGGTTCGTCCCGTCACAGCGGCTGTCGTTCGTGCGCCACCTGGACGAGTGAAGGGCCGCGGCGTCCCGCGGATTTGCTATCGTATGAGTCTCTACAGCCAAGGAGACTCGACAATGGCCACAGGTACCGTTCGATTGCATCGCGTGCTGCGTGCACCGCCCGAGCGCGTCTATCGGGCGTTCCTGCAAGCCGACGCCATGGCCAAGTGGATTCCGCCCTATGGCTTCACCTGCAAGGTGCATCACATGGACGCCAGGGTCGGCGGTACTTTCAGGATGTCGTTCACGAATTTCAATACCGGCAACGGCCACTCCTTTGGCGGTGAATATCTTGAACTTGTGCCGTTCGAGCGGCTTCGCTACACCGATAAATTTGACGATCCGAACCTGCCCGGCGAAATTCAGGTGACCGTGACGCTGAAAAAGGTTCTATGCGGAACCGAGATCGATGTAGTTCAGGAGGGAATCCCGGACGTCATTCCCGTCGAGATGTGCTACTTGGGCTGGCAGGAATCCTTGGCGCAGCTGGCCACACTCGTCGAGCCCGAGATTCCGGGATAGACACCCTGGCTCCGGGTGCATGATTCGGCCTGACGGCCAGGTCATTCGCAGAGCTGGCGAATCGAATGGGGTATCGGCAACGCGTAAATCGTCTTGGGATCATCTGTGCGGCGCGCCGCGAAGATGCGCACCTCGTCGCATTCCATGATCAGGTCTTCCCCGCGCATCACACGGTAGCGCTGCACGAAGCTCTTGGTGCGCCACTCTGGAATGCTGGTGTGGATTACCAGCTCGTCGCCATAGCTGGCCGATTTGATGAACTTCGCGTGGGTGTCCACCAGCGGCGTGCCGATCAGGCCCAGCGTCTGCTCGGTTTCGTGCCAGGCCGGCACCCCGCACTCGACGAAGAAATGACGTGAGGCTGAATCGATCCAGCGGAAGAAATTGGGGAACCAGACGATGCGCGCCGGATCGCAGTCGCCGAAAGCGACGCGCTGGGCGTACAGGACAACTTTGGTCATCCCATCCTCGCGGGGAGCCACAGCGCAATGATCGGGAAGCTGATTAGGATCACCAGGCGCAGGATGTCGGTGGCCACGAAAGGCAGCACGCCCTTGAAGATCGTGGTGAAGCTCACGTCCTGCACCACGCTTTTGATCACGAAGACGTTCATGCCCACAGGCGGATGGATCAGGCCGAGTTCAACAGTCATCACGATGATGATACCGAACCAGATCGGATCGAACCCCAGCTGCATGATCACCGGAAAGATGATCGGTACCGTCAGGATGATCATCGCCATCGCGTCCATCAGGCAGCCCAGCACCAGGTACATGACCATGATCATGGTCAGCACGCCGTAGGGCCCGACGCCCAGGCCGGTGAGAAATGCTGTGAGCTTCTGCGGTGTCTGCGTGATGGTGAGAAAGTAGCCGAACATCAGCGCGCCGATCAGCACGGTAAAGACGGCCGCCGCGGTACGCGTGGCCGACAGCAGTGCCTCCTTGATCTTGGCCCGATCCAGCTTGCCGCGAATCAGCCCCAGCAGGAAGGCGCCGCTCGCGCCCACGCCGCCGGCCTCTGTGGGGGTGAAGAAGCCGCCGTAGAGCCCGCCGATCACGAACAGGAAAAGCACCAGCGGCGCCCAGACGTTTTTCAGGTCGACGATGCGCTCGGGCCAGGGCTTTTGCTCGCCGCCCGGCAGCCAGTTGGGCCGTACCTTGACGATGATGACGATGGTGATGACGTAGAGCAGCATGGCGAGCAGGCCCGGGATCACCCCGGCCATGAACAGCTTGCCAATATCCTGCTGGGTCAGGATGGCATACACCGCCAGCACGGTGGAGGGCGGCAGCATCGCGCCCAGCGTGCCGCCGGCGGCGATCACGCCCGTGGAGAACGATTGCGGGTAGCCGAAGCGCCGCATTTCGGGGTAGGCGACGCTGGAAAAAGTGGCCGCGGTGGCCACCGACGAGCCACAGATGGCTGCGAAGCCGCCGCAGGCCAGCACCGTGGCCACGCCCAGGCCCCCGCGCAAATGCCCGATCATTGAATTGGCGGCCTTGAACAACTCGCGGCTGACGCCCGACACCGAGACAAAGGCGCCCATCAGCATGAACATCGGGATCACGCCAAACGTGTAGTCGGTGACGGTACGCATCGAGGTCTGGCCGACCAGCTTCAAGGCCGGGCCGGCGCCCGCGATCCAGGCGTAGCCGGTAATGCCTACCAGGCCCATGGCCATGCCCACCGGCACGCGCAGCAGCATCAGGACAAACAGACTGACAAACCCCAGGAGGGCGATGGCGTCGGTACTCAATGGGGCCATCATTCTGTTTTGCGGTCTTCGAAGTGCTCGTCGTGCAGCGCTTCGGGCTGGAACACCAGGCGCCAGGTGCGGATGGCGATCAGGATCACGGCGCAGACGTCACCGGCCCAGGCCACTGCATAAAAGGGCCAGGTGGGCAGGTTCAGGTCGTAGGTAAGCACATGGTCGACATAGGTGCCCCGCACCTTGTCGAACAGCATGACGGTCTGCACCGTGACCACGAACAGCAGCACGAGTGTGGCGAACACGTCTATGAGGCGCTTCCTGCGCCCGTTCACCGCGGACCAGATCAGGTCCACGGTGATGTGCCCGCCGCGGTAGCTGGTGGCAGCGATGCCCCAGAAGATCAGGATGCCCAGCAGCATCCGGCCGAAGTCATACGAATCCGGAATCGAGGTGCTGAAGAACTTGCGCAGCACCACGTTCAGGAAAATATTGAGCGCGACGATGCCGACGAAAATGGCAGCCAGCCACTCGATCGAGTTAATGAAGCGGTCGGCGAAACGGGTCTTGTTCATGGGGCCCGCAGGCGACGCCGTGTCACATTGCGGACTTGTATTTGACCAGGCTTGCCTTGAGCGAATCGAGCGCCTGCTTGGGATCGCCACCGACCTTTTTCACGCCCTCGGCCCACTGGACCTCTACCGGCGCCACAGCGGCACGCCAGGCGCTCATCTGCTCAGGTGTGAGCTTGTAGACCTCGCGGCCGGGATCGGCGGCCAGCTTCACGTGGCCCGCGATTTCGAAATCGGCCCAGGCGCTTCCGACCTTCTCGGCCCATTCGCTGTTGCAATGGTCGTCGATCACTTTTTTCTGGGTGGCTGACATCGCGGCGTATTTGTCGGCGTTCATCACCCAGACGAAGGGCGTGACATACAGCGGCACGTCCATGTGGTACTTGACCACCTTGTCGATGCCGAACAACGTAAGCGAGCCCCATGGGAAGGTGATGGCTTCGGCGACGCCGCGCTCGAGCATGTCGCGCGCCTCGGGTGCGGACGACTGCACATTGGTGCCGCCCAGCGTAGTGACCATCTGGCCGATGGTGCTGGTGGCCGGCCGGATCTTCATGCCCTTGATCTCGCTGGGCAAAACGATCTTCTTGCGCGAATGCAGTGCGCCCGGGTCGTGCGCGAAGGCGAAGCAGAAGTGCACGTCCTTCATTTCCCTGGCCGCGTACTGGCGGTACCAGGCGTCGATGGCCGCCGAGCCGGCCTTGGCATTGGTGATCTCGAAAGGCAGCGAGGCGGCCGCGAAGATCGGGAAGCGCCCGGGCTGGTAGCCGGGGTTCACGTACGAGAAATCGGCAATACCGTCGCGCGCCATGTCGTAATGGTCGAAAGCCTTGCCCAGCTGCTCGGAAGGAAACAGGGTGGAGGCGATGCTGCCGTTGGATTGCTTCTTGATGTCGTCGGCCCACGCCTGCAGGGCAGGATTGAGCGCGTGCTGCGCCGGCACCCAGCTGGAGAGCTTAAGCTGTACGGGCTTGTCCTGGGCACAGGCGCTGCCGGCTACCAGAGCCATGGCGGCAGCCAGAGCTGTGGCAGTACGGGTGAAGGTGGAATGGATGGTGCGCATGGTCTCCTCTGCACGGGGGTCGTGGAACTGGCTAAAAGATTACTTTCTATAATAAATTGAAAGGTCGGGGAATCAGGCTTTCCCTTGGGCCGAGGCCCATCGCACTCCGTCGAGGAAAACATGACCAAGGAAACCGGTCTGGGCAAGGGTCTGACCAGCTACGGCGACGCGGGCTTCTCGCTGTTTCTGCGCAAGGCGTTCATCAAGGGGGCGGGCTATACCGACGCCGCGCTGGACCGGCCAGTGATCGGAATCGCCAACACGGGTAGCGCCTACAACCCCTGCCATGGCAACGCACCCCAATTGATTGAAGCCGTCAAACGCGGCGTCATGCTGGCCGGCGGCCTGCCGATGGACTTTCCCA
The DNA here is from genome assembly GCA_025361305.1 of Burkholderiales bacterium. Classification (GTDB taxonomy): domain Bacteria; phylum Pseudomonadota; class Gammaproteobacteria; order Burkholderiales; family Burkholderiaceae_C; genus Ramlibacter. The sequence goes on along the minus strand of JANYAN010000198.1, from coordinate 20,784 downwards.
CAATTTCCATTCACGAGAGTTTTGCGCGACCCACCAGCATGTACCTGCGCAATCTCATGTCGATGGATACCGAGGAGATGATCCGGGCCCAGCCGATGGATGCGGTCGTGCTGATTGGCGGTTGCGACAAGACGGTGCCGGCCCAGTTGATGGGTGCCGCTTCGGCGGGACTACCCGCTATCCAGTTGATCACGGGCTCGATGCTGACCGGCTCGCACCGCGGCGAGCGCGTGGGCGCCTGCACCGATTGCCGCCGCTACTGGGGCAAGTTTCGCGCGGGCGAGATCGATGAGCAGGAAACCGCCGACGTGAACAACCAGCTGGTGGCCAGCGTGGGCACCTGCTCGGTGATGGGCACGGCCAGCACCATGGCCTGCATCGCCGAAGCTTTGGGCATGACGGTGCCGGGCGGTGCCTCGCCCCCGGCCGTCACGGCCGACCGCATTCGCATTGCCGAAGACACCGGCGCACGGGCCGTGCAGATGGCCAGGGACGGCCTGACCATCGACAAGATCCTCACGCCCGCCGCATTCGAGAACGCCATGCGGGTGCTGCTGGCCATCGGTGGCTCCACCAACGGCATCGTGCACCTGGCGGCCATCGCCGGCCGGGTCGGGCTGGAGATCGACTTGCAGGCGCTGGACCGCATGGGCCGCGAGACACCCGTGCTGCTGGACCTGAAGCCCTCGGGGCAGCATTACATGGAGGATTTCCACCATGCGGGTGGCGTCGCCACGCTGCTGCGCCAGCTCAAGCCGCTGCTGCGCCTGGAGGCGCTGACGGTGACGGGCCGCACGCTGGGTGAGGAGCTTGAACTTGCTGGCCCCGGGTTTGCCCAGGATGTGGTGCGCAGCTTGGACAGGCCCATCTATCCGCAAGGTGGCATCGCCGTGTTGCGCGGCAACCTGGCGCCGGGCTGCGCGATCATCAAGCAATCCGCGGCCGACCTGAACCTGATGGAGCACGAGGGGCGCGCGGTTGTCTTCGAAAATGCACAGGACCTGGCTAACCGCATCGACAGCGACGATCTGGACGTCACGGCGCAGGACGTTCTGGTGCTCAAGAACATCGGCCCCAAGGGCGCGCCTGGTATGCCCGAGGCGGGATACATCCCCATCCCTCTCAAGCTGGCTCGCGCCGGCGTCAAGGACATGGTGCGCATATCCGACGGCCGCATGAGCGGCACGGCCTTTGGCACCATCGTGCTGCATGTCACGCCTGAAGCTGCCGTGGGCGGGCCACTGGCCTACGTGCGCAACGGCGACAAAATCCGGCTGAGCGTCGCCAACCGCGAGATCGCATTGCTGGTGCCCGACCAGGAACTGGCCCGCCGCGCGCTTGAGAACCCGGTGGTCGAACCCACGGCCGAGCGCGGCTACCTCAAGCTGTTCCTGCAAAGCGTGACCCAGGCCGACAAGGGCGTCGACTTCGATTTCCTGCGGGCTCCTGGGGTTGCCTCCAGCGGCAATAGCACCAGCGTGATAGAGTAAGCGCCCCCTTTTGCCTTACCGAGCGAGACAACGATGCCTGGACTGCTGCCTAACGTCGACCCCGACGGCCTGCTTGAATTTTCGGTGGTCTACACCGACCGTGCCCTCAACCACATGTCGCGCAGCTTCCAGGGCGTGATGAACGACATCTCGTCCATCCTCAAGGAGGTGTACGGTGCCCGCTCGGTCGCGCTGATTCCCGGCAGCGGCACCTTCGGCATGGAAGCCGTGGCGCGCCAGTTTGCCGAAGGCAAGGACGTGCTGGTGATCCGCAATGGCTGGTTCAGCTATCGCTGGACGCAGATTTTCGAAATGGGCCAGATCCCGGCTTCTTCCACCGTGCTCAAGGCGCGGCGTACCGGCAGCGGCCCGCAGGCACCCTGGGCCCCGGCCCCGATTGCCGAAGTGCAGGCGGCCATCCGCGACAAGAAACCCGCAGTGGTCTTTGCCCCGCACGTCGAAACGGCATCCGGCATGATCCTGCCCGACGATTACATGCGTGCCGTGGCCGATGCCGTCCATGAAGTCGGTGGCCTGTTCGTGCTCGATTGCATCGCATCCGGCGCGATGTGGGTGGACATGCAGGCCACAGGGGTGGACCTGCTGATCTCCGCGCCGCAAAAGGGCTGGAGCAGCTCTCCATGCTGCGCCATGGTCATGCTTAGCGAGCGCGCCCGTGCGGCGATCGACGCGACCACCAGTTCCAGCTTCGCCTGCGACCTCAAGAAGTGGCTGCAGATCATGGAGACCTACGAGAGCGGTGCCCATGCCTATCACGCCACCATGCCCACGGATGCGCTGACGCGACTGCGCGAGGTGATGAAGGAAACGCAGTTGTACGGCTTTGCCAAGGTGCGCGCCGAGCAGGAGGCGCTGGGCCGCAAGGTGCGCGCGCTGTTCGAGAGCCGCGGCCTGGCCAGCGTCGCTGCTGAAGGCTTCAAGGCGCCAGGCGTGGTGGTGAGCTACACCACCGATGCTGAAATCCAGTCAAGCCGCAAGTTCCTGGCCGAAGGCCTGCAGACCGCCGCCGGCGTGCCTTTGCAGTGCGACGAGGGGTCCGATTTCATGAGCTTCCGCGTCGGCCTGTTCGGGCTGGAAAAATGGCACCACGTCGACCGCACGGTGGCGCAACTGGCGGCTGCGCTGGATCGCGTCGGCCTGGTGGCACCTGCGGCCAAGCCGCAAGAGCAGCACGCCACGGTTTGAGTTGGGCCTTAGAGGATCTTGCCGCCGCCGATGACGCGCAGCAGGACAACGACGATGGCGATCACGAGCAGAATGTGGATCAGTCCGCCCGCGGTAACCGATGTGACCAGGCCCAGGAGCCACAGAATCACCAGGATGAGGGCAATGGTGTAGAGCATGGTGGTGTCACCTGCTCTTGCCGATTTCGTTGCCGATCACGCCACCCACGGCGGCGCCGCCCACGGTCCCGATCGGGCTGCCACCCGTCAGAACCGCACCGGCCACGGCGCCTACGCTCGCACCCGTGACGACATGCCGATCATGCGACGACATGCCGGCGCAGCCGGTCAAGCCCATCAGCGCGGCAAGCGCCAGCGCGCCCGCAGTTGTCGCGGCTCTCACTTGAGCCTCATGTCGTTGCTGACCGACTGCACGCCATTGACGCCCTGCGCCACCTGAATGGCACGGTCGATATTGGCGCGGCTGCTGACGAATCCGCTCAGCTGCACGCGGCCCTTGAAGGTTTCCACGTTGATCTCGGCGGACTTGAGGCTCGGCTCATTGAAGATCGCGGCCTTGACCGAGGCGGTGATCGCTGTGTCGTCGATGTACTGACCGGTGCTCTCCTGCTTTTGGGTCGAGGCGCAACCGGCCAGTGACGTCAGGGCAACAGCGGCCAGCAGCACGGAAATGCGGGTGAAATTTTGCATGTGGAATCTCCAAAGATCCGGGAGGGCAGCCCGGTAAAAACTCACCTGGGCGGATGACGGCGTCAACCCGTTCACTGTACCCGCAGCGCAGGTCCGGGTCTGTGCGCTTGCTTACCCATGGCGTGTAGGAGAACACCCCTTGTTGCGTCAATGTACGCAATCGCACAGACCCTGGCGAGTCTTGCGAGCACCGATGGCGCTAGGCGTCGTCCATGGCCACTAGAGCCGCTTCGGCGCGCTCTAGCGCGGCATCGCACCGGGCCCGCAGTCCGGCGATTTCTGCTTCCAATGCCAGGCGAACAGCTGCACGGTTTGATCCGGTGGCGCGTTCCAGAGTGATCTGGGCGCCCTGCAATTGCCTGTGAAATTCTCGCCATTCCGACAGGTGCGCGTCTAGCATTTCAGATCCAAGGTTCACGGTGGAGAGGCATCGTGAGGTGTGATCCTTATACGAAACTTACAAGCGCCGGCCGCGTGAGCTGTTCCGCGAAACCAACAGAGGAGCGCATCTTGTTGCGTGAGCGTTTGTGTTGGGCATGCTCCCACCTAGAATGATTGAAGGAGTGTCAACACCGCTGAACACCGCAGGTGAGTGACCGCTATCCGGATGACAAGAAAACCGATCCTCGGCTCACTATTCTCTTCGTCGCGTGGCTCGGGTGAGCAGGCACCGCAATCCGAGACCTTGCCAGTCAAGATGAACCTTGACGAGCGCATGGCATTTCGCCGGGAAATGCTCTACGACGCCATAAGGTACACGCTGGAGACCAAGGGCATCCTTGGCGGAAGTTACCGCTTCAAGGTCGCGCAGACCGACAGGCGTGGCCATCGTTTCACAGTGATGATTGACCTGTCTACCGACTTCCTGTTTGGTGAGGGCGGCAGCCAGGGGGCCCTGTCTGAAGTTGGCCAAGCCCTGTCAGCGAACGCACGGGCACGTTATGGCCTTGAGGTCACCGGGGTCTACTGGCGTGTTGACGATCAAATCAAGGGAACTGCGCCAGGCGCGAGTTCGGGTTCCTCAACGCACGACAGCCCAGCCACCGCAGCGGAACTGGCCGCATTCGCGGCAGCCTGGCGAACCGGTGGTAACGCGATCATGGGTGCAGGCACGTATGAATCCGACCCGGCGCCACTGGCCGATGGCACGTCGAACGACCAGCCGGCCTAGCAGCCTCGGTGGGTCAGCGGACAAAGCCGGCTGCGTCAGAGGTCGAGATCGATGACCAGTTCTCGGCTAATCCTGGTCGCGAACTTTGCAATCTCGGCAAAGGCCTGCTGGCATTCTGGGTCTTGCGCAATAGCCGCCTGGGCCTTCTCATAGGCGGCCTGGTCGGCATATTGCACGACGACGAACCAGTCTCCGATATGGGGGCCGGTTTGAAAGCGGCTCAGCCTGTAGACAATTCCGTGTTTGACATAGGCGGCCTTCAACTTCGCGGCCACGGGTGCCACTGCGTCGATGGTTCCACCACGATAGTGAGAGACGGCTGAAATGGTCATCAATTCTTCCCCGACTTGCAAAGTTGCAGACCGTATCAGTATCGCTCGCCTCGGTGGGCCTTATTTCGTTCCCGTCACTTCGACATCGACCCGGCGGTCAGGCTGCAGGCAGGCGATCAGCGCCGGTGTGACCTTGTTGCCCTTGCAGTCGCCTGGTTTGGTCACTGGCTGCGCGCCATCCACGCCCTTGGCGGCGATCTTGGCCACGGGGACGCCTGACTGCACCAGATAGTCGCCCACGGTCTGCGCGCGCCGAGTGGACAGCTTCATGTTGTAGTCGTGCGAGCCGATCCGGTCGGTGTGGCCGATGACCTGGATCGAGTCGTAGCGGATGCCACGCAGATCGCTGGCCAGCTTGTCCAGCTCCTGCCGGCCCGCGGGCTTCAACGTCGATTTGTCGAATTCGAACAATGCGTCCGCCGACAGGCTGATCCTCATCGGTGCCACAGGGGCCGGTGCTGGCGGCGGCGGTGGAGCAGGCGCCACGACCACCGGTGGCGGCGCAGCAGCGGCGATGTAGGCTGGTGCTGGGGCCGCCGCCCGAGGGGCGGGCGACGCACCGCCGAAGCGGTAGACCAGGCCCACCGACATCATGTCCACATGACCCCTGTTGCCCACCGCGTCGTTGACGCGGTAACGCTCGGCTTCCAGGCGCATGGCCAGGGCTGGGGTGAAGTTGTAGGCCAGCCCGATACCGGCTTTCCAGTTGGTCGCCCGCTCGCTGGGGTTGGCACTGGAATAGGGAACATGCGCCGCACCGGTGGCGCTGAAGCTGTCGCTGGCACGAGCCGACGTGACGCCCACCCGGCCCAGCACGGACAGTCTTTCCCCGAGGGGCAGTGTGCCAACCAGGTCGAGATTGAGTCCCCGAAGCTTCATGTCACCATCCAGCGTCCCCGGCGGTACGGTGTGTGCCGTGTAGCCAAAGTGCCCGAGGTCGAAGTAACCCGCTTCAAGACCGAGGTTGCGGCCGAACTGGTACCCGCCGAACAGCTTGTAGCCCGTGTTGTGGTCTCGGTCGTCGATCGAGGCGGTACCCAGTCCCTGGCCGAGCAGCCCGGCGCTGATGCGGGTGTCATCAATGGTTGCTGCCGAGCGGCCCACGTTGGCACCGGCATACCAGCCGGAGTCTTGTGCCATCGCCAACGGCGCGGCGATGGCTGCGAGAGCGGCCACGCCGAGCGCGACCGAGTTTCTTTTGAAGTTCATGTTCGCTCCAGGAAGAGGGTGGGTGCGTGCGTGCGTGCTCAGGGAGCGGGCACGTTGATGACGGTGTTGACCATCGTGACCGACGCCCCGAGGGACAGCACGCGGCCGTTGATCGTCACCAGGGTCACGTTGCCCGGGGTAGAGATCGCCGTGCCCGCCTGCGAGATGATGGTTCCCACCATCGTCCCGCCGCCGGCCGCATTGATTGTGGCGGCGCTGCCGACCTGCCAGAACACGTTCTTGGCCTGGGCGCCGTTGCTCAGGATGATGCTCGAGGGGAACGCCGCACCGGGGCCGCCCACCGTGAGCGTGGTCGCCATCTGGAACACCCATACGGCGTTGGCGTTGCCTTGTGCATCGAGGGTCAGGTTGCCGCCCTGGATCATGAAGCTGCCCGCTGCGGCCGTATAAACACCGGGGGCCAGCGTCTTGTTGGCCAGGTTGCCGGCGCCCGGATCGGGGCCGCCCGGCATCGCCACCAGCGCGTTGTAGGCCGCCAGCGCGTCGGCGCGGGCCTGCGTGGCGATGGCGAAGGTGGTTGCGGTTCCCTCGCTCGGGCAGCCCACCGTCGGCGGCGGCGCCGCGGTGTAGATCAGGCCGTTGATGGTCCCGACATTCAGCGGCGTCTCGGTGTACGTGCAGCCGGGGCCGGCGTCGTGGAAGCCGGTCACCGCGGTGGAGACCGCCGTGGTGCCGATGTTTCCGTTGATCACGGTGTTCAGGCCCTGGTTGGTCGTGCCGGCAGAACCGCCGAATGCGCCGAACAGGGAAGCCGAGCCGAGCGTGACGGTCGCAGGCACCACGGGCACGACACAGCTGGCGGCCGTGAAGCTCCAGGTTGCATCGGCCAGCATCGTGTTGGCGGGAACCGCCAGGTCCGCCGCACCAGCCGAGCCGCCCTTGATCCGGGCGGTGTAGACCAGCCCGGCTGTCAGCGGCGCCAGCGGTGTGAAGGTGGCGATGCGTCCGGTGGCTGTGTCGAGCACCACAGAAGCGGCGACAACCGGTGTGGGCCCGGTCAGGGTGAATACCGTCGAGTTGATGGTGGCCGGATTCATTTGCAGCCCCGACGGGACGTTGAAGGTGGCGTTGACGGCCGCATTGGTGCAGACCGCGATGGCGCCATTGGCCGGATTGGTCGACTGCACAGACACATTGCCCACAACCGCGGCGCTCGCCGATGTGGTGAACGTCCAGATGTAGGCGCTTGCCGCGGGCAAGGCCGCCTGGTTGCCGGCCAACGCGTTGCCGGCCAGGTCGGTCGCACCGATGGTGATCGTGGCGGTGTAGGTTGTGTTGGCAGCGAGCGCGGCCGACGGGGTGAACAGGGCCGTCCGGTTGCCCACCACGTAGCTCACGGTGCCGACCGGCGACACGCAAGGCGCGGCACAAGTCAGCGTGAAGCTGGAGGCCGAGAGGCTGGCAGGAGCCATGTCTTCAGTGAACACGGCGCTGATGGCGGTGTTCGGCGCAACGGCGAGCGTGGGGCCGGGGACGGTCGTCGCCGGCACTGTGATCGCAACCCGCGGTCGCGTCGTATCTGATACCAGGCCCGTAGTGAACTGCCAGACGAACGGGCTCACCAGGGTCAGGCCGGTGGCCTGGCTCTTCGCACCCGTGACGGTGGCGGTGTAGACCGTGCCGCTGGCCAGCGGGATTCCACTGGTCAGCGTCAGGGTGGCTACCCGGTTGGTGGCGTCGAGGGTCACAACGCCCGTGGGGCTGACGCAAGGCGCCGCGCATGTCAGCACGAAGCTGGCGGAACCGGTGATCGGCGTGACCGCTTCGCTGAAACCCGCAGTGATTACCGTGCCGTTGACTGCGACGCCGGTAGCGTTACTGGCAGGTGCCACGGCGGTGACGGTCGGCGGCGGCGCCTGCGCGGTGGTGAACTGCCAGATGAACGGGCTTACCAGGGCCAGGCCGGTGGCCAGGGCCTTGGCGCCGGTGACGGTGGCCGTGAAGACGGTGTTGTAGGGCAGCGTGGTCCCGGGCGCCAGCGCCAGGGTGGCGATCCTGCCGGTGATGTCGAGCGTCACCGAGCCTGTGGGGCTGACGCAGGGTGCCGCGCAGGTAAGCACAAAGCTCGCCGTGCCCGCGATCGGGGCCATCGTCTGGCTGAACGCGGCGGTGATCAAGGGGCTGACGGTGGCCACGCCGGTGGCGTTGGCGGTCGGCACCACAGCGGTGACCGTGGGGTAGAGCGGTGGTGCGTCGAAACCCAGGATTGGGTCTCCGCCTCCACCGCCGCAGGCGGCCAGGGCGCCTACCAGGATTGCCGCGAGCCACGGCCGGATGCTCTGGAGTCTGTTCATCGCTTTTTCCCGCAAGGTTGGAGGGCAGTGCGCGCGCGACGAAAGTTGCGTGCGTCATCTGACCGGCAGGTTGCGCGAATGTGCGGTGTCTGATCTGTGCGCTGACGAACATAGCGTGCAGGATGTACGGCGCGTGGCGCATCTGCCGAAGCAGGCCTACGCCCCGGGGGGAACTCGTCCTACGTCGGACCGACTGGCTGGCTTCAAACGCCCAGTGGCAAGGAGACGATGAACTGGCTGCCTTGGTCTTTGCCTGCACTCAGGGCGCCTACAGTGCCGCCGTGCGCCTGCACCAGTTCTCGCACAACCGCCAGGCCGATCCCCAGGCCGCCCCGGTCGTGCTCGGTGGCGTGCGCGTCCTGGACGAACAGGTCGAAGACATGCGGCAATGCTTCCGCAGTAATGCCGATGCCGTTGTCCGACACGGTGATCACAGCATCATGTCCCAGGGTCACTGCCTCCAGTGAGATCTCGCCCTCCTGCTGAGTGTATTTCGAGGCGTTCTCAAGCAGGTTGGTAAACACCTGGACCAGCCGCACAGGGTCGCCGTCGACCATCAATGGGCCGCCCGGTGTCACATGTGTGAACCGAAGCTGCTTGGCGTCCATGGCCGGCTGGCAGGTTTCGATCGCGACGTCCAGAATGCCGTTCAGGTCGACGCTGCTGCGCACCAGCCGGAACTTGCCGGTGCTCACGCGCGAACCGTCCAGCAGGTCGCCGATCAGCCTGGCCATGTGGCTGACCTGGCCGTTGATGGTCTCCTGCAGCTTGGCGAGCATCTGGTCATCGGCGCGGCCGCGGGTGATCATCTGGGCCGCCAGCCGCAGCGGCAGCAGAGGGTTGCGCAGTTCGTGCGCCGCCATGGCCAGAAAGGTGATTTGCTGGTCATGCGCGTCCGCGGTGTCCGCTTCGAGTTCCTGCGCGCTGAGTGCCGCGATCAGCAGCTGCGCGTTGGCTTCACGCAGATCGCCCACCCGCGTCTGGTATTCCGCTTGCGCCAGCTTGCCCGATGGCGGTACCAGCGTCAGCGACGGAGCTGGCCTGGACCTTGCCAGGTCGCCCAGGCGGCGCCGCGCCGCGTCGGCGATCGCCTGTGCGCGCATGGCCGCCAGCACCAGCTTTTCGTTCGCCTCCCGCAGCTGCGCGTCGCGGGTTTCACCAAGATCGCGCTTGACCTGTTCCAGGTCCCTCTTGAGGGTTGCCAGCTCGGAGCGCAAGGCATCGGCCTGCTGGTTCAGCAGCGCCAGGGTCCGGGCCGCCACGGCCACCCTGAGCTCTTCGGCCGGGGTGTTTACATTGGGCATGGTCTCGGGCGCCTAGTCGTCGGCCGGGCCGGTCACACGCGGGGTTTCGCGTCGCCGGGTGCGCGATGTGGAACAAGGGCAATCCGCTGGAGTGCGCGCGGTCGCGCACCTTGGCCCGTTGCTTTGTCGGTGGTCATTGCGAGGCGTCCTGCACGGCACTGCCGTTAGAGGGGGATTCCCAGACCGTCTGCAGCAGCCGGTCCGTGAGCGATCGCCCGATCAGGTCGGACAGCAGATCGTGGTGGGTTTGCACCATTGCGTCGTGCGCGCCGGCGGCTGCCACAGCGCTTTGCTGCGACAAAACCAGATGCAAGGATGCGAAATCGCCGGGCTTGGTCGCGCCCGAGTATGCAGCGGCCAGCCAAGGGCATTTGGATTGTGCAAGATGCAGGCTGCGCTTGTACAGGGCGGCGCTCCCGCGTTGCCCGATGAGGGGAAACAGCGCAATGTGAACGCTGCTCCAGATGGCGACGGCCGCGTCGGCGATCTGCAAGGCGCTAGCGCCATCAGCAGCCAGCAGGCCCAGTGTCTTCTCCATATTTCCTCCGCAGTCCAACCCTGCGCTGAGAGACAGCAAGCAGCAGGGTCCATTGTGCGCGATTCTTCACAATCACGCGTGCGTTCTGGTTTGTTACAAAGTCCGTGCGATGCCGCACCATCGGGCCGCCTTTCAGCTCGAACCTTGCGCGCCAGGAACGCGCAGGTCGTACTCGCGCAACATCACCGGCTCGCGCGAGCCCCCGGCCAGTCGCCTTCTGACGGCGGCCTCCCCGAGCTTTCGTGGAAGAAGCGTGCGTCCGACATGTTTTGCGGGGCGCCGGGTTCAGCGCTGCGGCGCAGGAACAACGACCAGCGTGTCACCGGTCTTGCCCCGCTGGCCGGTAGCGCCAGTGTCGCCGGTGCTGCCGGTGCTGCCGGTATTGCCAGTGTTGCCCGTTGCGCCGGTCGCGCCAGTGCTTCCAGTATTCCCCATGGTTCCAGTGGCACCGGCAGGGCCTGTTGCACCCGTGGCACCCGCCGGACCCGGCACGGCTACCGGCACGGGCACCACGGTCGGCGTGGTGACGACCTCGCGCTGGCATGCAGTCAGGGAGATCGCGGCGGCAACCATGGCGAGGGCTATTGAATATTCCATGAGAGTTCCAGTTCAGTGGTTGAGGAAGAACCGCTCACCGGTGCAGGCTTTCGAGCCCGGCGAGTGGGTAGGTCCAAGATACCGCGCATGTCCTGGCGGCTCTGTTCGCTGGCGCACGCAAAAAATCCCGTCTTGGCGTAGGACCATTCCTACTTTCTGGTCATGATTTCCATTCCGATGCCGCGGTAGCCGAGAAATTGGCAAGCCGGGCCGAACATGGGTTCACCGCTGACCTGGAACCGTTGCTGCGAGCCGTCGACGTTGACCCGGGTGAAGGCAAAGTCCAGAAACGGCGTGCGCGCCGCAATGGCCGCCTGCAGCTGCTTGCGCTCCGCGCCGTTCCAACCGGCCGCTTGCGCAGCATCCGCCCCGACCGGTAGGCCATTGGGGCCGACTCCAAGTACCTCCAAAACCGGTCCGGAGATCTTGGTGAAGGTGCCGTTGACGTCCTGCTCCCAATACCAGTCAGAGGCCAGTTCGGCGAGGCTGCGAAAGCGCGCCTCGCTGTCTCGCAGCTCAGCGGTGCGTTGCAAGACCGTTTGCTCGAGCTGTTGATAAAGCAGCCGGACTTCCAGGATGTTGCGAATGCGCACCATTACTTCCACAAGGTCGAACGGCTTGCCGATGAAGTCCCTGGCACCGGCCTGCAGCGCGCGCAACTTGTGGCCCGGCTCGGCCGTGATGACCAGCACCGGCAGCCAGTCGTCCTGCTCGTCCGCCTTCAGCCCTTCCATGACCTGGAAACCATCCATGCCGGGCATCACCAGGTCCAGCAGGATGAGGTCGTAGCGATTGCGTCGATGCAGCGGGCAGACCTCGGTCGGATCCATGGTCGAGGCAACATTCGCGTAACCTGCTTCGTGCAGCATCTGCTCGAGCAGGCTTGTATTGGCGGCCTGGTCATCGACGATCAGGATGCTGGCACCAAGGATGTCGGACCCGGTGATTTTCACGGCGCTGGCGCCCCGTCCAGGTTGCCACGGGTCTTGGCCGCGACGCTGAGCGCTGCGTCCAGCGCATCCATGAACTTTTCAACCACGATGGGCTTGGTGATGTAGTTGAAAAAGCCGGCTTCCAGGCCCTTCTCGACATCGCGCGGTATCGCGTTGGCGCTGAGCGCGATGATGGGAATATGCGAAGTCGTGGGGTCGGCGTGCAGGATCTTCATCGCCTCGATGCCGCTGAGGCCCGGCAGGTTGATGTCCATCAGGATCACTTCCGGCAGGCAGGCGCGCGCGTACTCGATGCCCAGGCTGCCGTCGGCGGCGCTGAGCAGGCGCAGGTCCGATCGCCGTGCGACAAGTTGCTCCACCAGTTCCAGGTTGGCCGGGTTGTCTTCGACGTACAGCAAGGTGCGCAGCGGGGTCCCATCGGGCGTCTGCTGCCGTGCCAGCGCCGCTTGCTCCTGCTCCGGGGTTGGCAGGCGTGGCGCCTGGGCCTTCTCGAACTCGATCCAGAAAACGCTGCCCTCGCCGGCGACGCTTTCGACCCCGATCGTGCCGCCCATCCTCTCGACCAGCCGCTTGGTCACCACCAGGCCGATGCCCGTGCCTTCCTCCACGCCGGCCTTCTGCCCGAGCCGGTTGAACGGCTGGAACAGCTGGGCCAGCTGCTCCGGGGACAGGCCGACGCCGGTGTCCCGGACGTTGATGCGAATCGAATCGGGCAGGCTCAAGTCGCACTCCACGGCCACGGTGCCCTGGGGCCGGTTGTATTTGACCGCATTGAACAGAAGATTGATCAGTACCTGCTTGACGCGAGTGCGGTCCGCATTGACGTACGTGGGCTCGTCGAAATGCGGGAACGTCATGCCGATGCCGCGCTGGCGGGCCTGCGGCTCGATCATCGCCCGGCATTCCAGCATTACCTCGGCCAGCAGGACCGGCTCTTTCGACAATGTCAGCTTGCCCGACTCGATCAGCGCCAGGTCCAGGATCTCGTTGATCAGCTCCAGCAGGTACCAGCCGGCCTTGAGGATCTGCTCGATGTTGCGCTTCTGCATGGGCGTGGGCGAAGGCGCCCCCGTTTCCAGCAGCTGGGCGAAGCCGAGGATCGCGTTCAGCGGCGTGCGCAATTCATGGCTCATGCTGGACAGGAAGTCCGACTTGGCGCGATTGGCCTTCTCGGCCGCGGCCATGGCCTCCTTCAGCTCCGACTCGACGCGCTTGCGCACCGAGTTGTCGGTGCCGATCAGCAGGTAGCCGATGATGACGCCATAGTCGTCGCGCAGCGCCGTGATCGATACGATGGCCGGAAAGCGGCTGCCGTCCTTGGCGATGTAGGTCAGCTCGTAGATATCCTCGATCTCGCGCGAGGCCTTGAAGGCCAGCGCCTCGAAGCCGGGAGCGATGACGGTGCCGAGCTCCCGGGTCAGGGCCGCGGCGCGCGCCCTCACTTCCTGCGGGTCGTGGATATCGCTCGGGCTGATCCGGTTGACCACTTCGTCCGCCCGGTAGCCCAGCATGCGCTCGGCTCCCACGTTGAACAACTGGATGATGCCTTTCTCGTCGGTCGCGATGATCGAAAAGTTGGCGCTGGTCAGGATCGCGTTCTGCAGCGCGCCCGCCTTGAGCAGCAAATTGCGAACGCCCGCGTCCGTGCTGTCTGTGTCACGGGCGAGTGCCGCCCGGGCTACCGTTGGATCCATGGCTGTTTCCCCTTATTGGGTGAGCCTAGGACGGTTTCAGGCGCTCGTCTGTGCGCCAGGGCACGTAGCGGGCCCACCCGGCCCGTCAGAGACGTGGCTGGCCCAGTGCATGGCAGGGATCGCCCCGCGGAATATCCGACAGCAGGCGGTCGAACTCTACCTTGACGACACCGTAACACTCACACACGGCCTTCTCCAGCCCCGGCCGGTCCAGCACGTCGATATGGCCGCGGCTGTAGCGGATCAGGCCGGTACGCTGGAGGTTGCCGGCGGCCTCGGTGACGCCCTCGCGCCGCACGCCCAGCATGTTGGCGATCAGCTCCTGGGTCATCGTCATCGAGTTGGAGGACAGGCGGTCCAGGGTGAGCAGCAACGCGCGGCACAGTTGCTGCTCCACCGAGTGGTGCCGGTTGCACACGGCCGTCTGGGTCATCTGGGTCATGAGCGCCTGCGTGTAGCGCAGCAACAGGCGCAGCACCGGCCCGGCGCGGCTGAATTCCTGCTGCAGCAAGTGGGCCTTGAGGCGATAGCCATGGCCGGCGCTTCGCACCACGGCCCGGCTGGGGGTGGTGTTGCCGCCCATGAACAGCGAAATGCCCAGCAGCCCCTCGTTGCCCACAACCGCGATCTCGGCGGAGGCGCCATTTTCCAGCACGTAGAGCAGGGAGATGATCGACGTGGTGGGAAAGTAAACGTGCTGCAGCTGGCCGCCCGATTCACACAGGACCTCGCCCAGGGGCATGGCAGCGAGCTCCAGATGGGGGGCCAGCCGCTCGTATTCGGCAGCGGGAAACGCAGCGAGCAGGTGGTTCTGGGTCGTTGCGTGGGGGGTGGCCATTGAACGGGCATTTTGCGCCATCGCTCGCATTTTGTGGGCCGATGGCGGATTGCCACCTGACCGTACTGCAAGCCGGAGGGTGGCAAGATGGCCGCTTTGCGCCGCGCGCCGGCGCCCAACCAGGAGAAGAAAATGGTCCTGCTCGAATTTGCGATGGCGCCCCACGGCCAGGGCGAAAGCCTGAGCGCGCATGTGGCCCGGATTCTGGACGTGATCGACCGCAGTGGCGTGCGTTACCAGTTGACGCCGATGGGCACCATTCTCGAAGGCGAGTGGGACGAGGTGATGGCCGTGGTCACCGCCTGCTTGCCTGGATCGTTATCGGGACCCCTACGCGGTCCATGCATGCCAAGCATGCCGAGGACGCAACGCGAGTATTGACCCCGTGGTCCCCCGGCACCGCGTGCGTGCCTGGTTGAAATTGGCTCATCGGCCGCGAAGCGCGGGGAGTAACCGCCGAGCAATCAGGTGGTCGAGCGACCAATCTCCAGCACCCCGGCAAAGCAGCACCAGCAGCATGGCGGCCCATTGAAGATGAGTCGGCCATGCCTGAGGATAGACAAATATTTCAATGACGGCCGTCATTCCCAGCAGCAGCAGCGCCACCGGCCGCGTCGCCAGCCCCAGCGCCAGCAGAATGGGCGCGCCCAACTCGATCGACACAGCCATATAGGCTGCCAGATCCGGTGGCAATACGGGCACCTTGTACTCATCGCGGAACAACTCTATGGCGGTCTGCCAGTTCGCCAGCTTGGTCATCGCGGAGTTCCAGAAAACGGTCGCAACGGCGAATCGCAGAGGAAGGGCCAGCAGCGTGTGAGGTACAGCGTCGAGCCACCGTACAAGCCGCGCAATGACAGAAGATGTAGCCCGGTCAGGCGCGATGGGTTGGGCATGGTTCGTCATATGTGAATCCTGCGGGTATGGCGTGCGAACGACTCGGGGGCCGGACTGAAAGTCGTGAAACATTCACGCGTGAGAAGCGTCGCCAGGATGGCATGGGCTTGGGCATCGGGTGCCATTGCCACCACGGCGGCCAGTGATTGCCCCAAGAACAACTCGCGTGCGATTCGCCACTGCACCTCGCTCAAGCGAAGGAGGTCAATACCTTTGGCGGTTCGTTGAACCAGCAGCCAGACAGGACCATCCGACAGTCGGATTGCCGCCATCGCGTCATCGTCGCGATCGAGCACGGCGCGCCAAATCGCGTCGGCCGGGAAGTCGCAGCGAAGCAGTTGCACGCCCGGATGCGGCGCAAGACGCAGTTGTGCAAGGTCTGCCTCCTGCATGCCGGTCAAATCCGCGATGTCCAGGAACGGTGCTTCGACTGCGTGCAGGACGATGTTGACGCTCCACTCGAGCCGCGCCAGGTCACCCAGGTACGGGATGGACGCTGTCTGGGGCAGTCGGGCCAGAAATTCAGGAAAGTCCGCCCCATATTGGTCCAGCCAGGCACTGCCCGGTGGTGTTTCGCCGACGAACAGGCGCGCCGCTCCTTCGAAGAAGTCCGCGCCAAGTACATGCTGCACGGCCACGAAGGCCAGCCGGAGGGCGCCCACCATCACGCCAGCCGAGGTGTTTCGGTAAATCGCAAGCCGTTCTTCATGGGTCAATCCTTGGCTCTCGACAAAGGCAGAGGCTTCCTTGACATCGCCGCGCAGCAGGCTCCTGGCGATGGCGTGCTGAAGCTCAAGCAGCGTCGGCATAGGCCACCTTACCGGCGCGTTGGTCGAGGGCTGCATCCGCCTTTTCGGCTTCCGCCATCAGAACTTCGAGCGCCGGCACATCGGTATCCCATTCGATCAGCGTTGGTACTGGCCCGAACAGCCTGAGGGCCTCGCGGTAGAGCTCCCAGACCTGCGGGGCGACCTGAGAGCCATGGTCGTCGATCCGGATGGTCCTGCCTTGACCGAGGTCCCGGACGCTGTGGCCCGCGAGATGAATTTCACCGATCGCGGCTGGGGGCAATGCGCCAAGGTAGGTCAACGGGTCCCAGGTGTGATTGCAGGCGCTGACGTAGACGTTGTTGACGTCGCAGAGAATGCCGCAACCCGTGCGTTGTGCTACTTGTGCAAGGAATTCCCACTCAGGGAGGGTGGAGTGCGCAAAGAGCATATAGGACGAAGGATTCTCAATCAGGATGCGACGCTTCAGATAGCCCTGGACCTGGTCGACGTGGCGACACACAAAGTTCAAGGCCTCTTCGGTCATGGGTAGTGGTAGCAGGTCGCCCAGGTACGTGCCACCGACGACGCACCACGAAAGATGCTCGGATACCAGACCGGGTGCAAAGCGATCGATCGCGTTGCGAACCCGGGCCAAGTGAGCGGCGTCCAGGCCCTCGGCGCTGCCAAGCGACAGGCCGACCCCATGCAATGAGATCGGATAGTCCTGCCGAATTCTGTCCAGATACCGGGGTGCAATGCCACCGCCTATGTAGTTTTCGGTATGCACCTCAAACCAGGCTGTCCCCGGCTGTTTCTCGATCACTTCCCGATGGTGCCGAAAGCGCAGCCCGACTCCGGCTTTCGCCGGAATTCGGGCCAACGCGCTCTGCGGCCGGGCCACAGAAACGTTCATGCGGAAATTGCTGCTCAGCTGGCCTGGAGCTTGCCGCCCTGGATCTTGCCGCAGTCACCGGCGGGCAGCAGCACGAAGGACTTCGCGTCACGCGCCTGAGTCGCTTGACCGGCACAGGAGTGGGCTCCTTCCGCGCAATCGTTCTTGGCGACCGCGTTGATGCCGTAGCACTTCTCCAGCTTGTTCTGCGTCATCCTCATCATGTTGTCCTGCACGGCCTTTGGCATCTTGCTCATGTCGGGCTGCATTTGCGTATAGCCCGGCGTGGCCAGCATCGCGAGTGCAAGGCCGACCGTTGCGGACAGCGTCGATGCCGCCAATACTTGTTTACTCATGCTGAGTTCTCCTGAAGGTGAGGGTTCATGGGTCGCCGATCGGCAGCCCTATCGACTAGTTCGGAAGGCGGCGGGCAAAGGTTACAGAGCGAACACAAATCGCCGGCCTGTGCCGCCCGCCCGTCTACCAGCGCAATACCTTCGGACCGATGGCCCATCCCAGGAGCGTGGGCACCAGCATTCCAAGCACGTACCACACAGCCAGAAACGGCGCCTGCATCTCGGTACAGTGAACCGCGTACACGACCGCCGCCGCAGCGCCGGCGAGCAGACCGGCAACTGCACTGGCCGGCCGCAAACGGGTCGGCGCGAATCGCCGTGCGGCCCAGAACGCGGCCAACCAGGTCGGAACGGCCAGAACGGCGATGCTGATCGAGCATCTCTCCCAGGAGGAACCTAGAATCAGCGCCGGTCGAGCGGCCGGCGCGGCATTGACGAGGGTCAGCGAGGCCATGATCCACACCATCGCGAAGGGAAGGGCCAGCGCCATGGTCAGCCTTCCCAACGGCATACCCGGAGAGCCAAGGCGCACGAGCGCTACTGCCGCGAGAATCGCCACAGCGCCCGGAAAGACCAGTTTGACCCAAAACATGGGCAGCATCACCGCCTGCTCCATATCAGGCCGCAATCCCAGAACGAAATACATCATCACGAACGCGACGAATGTCCCCAGGGCCAGCGTCGCCAGCATCCTGCCCCGCTCCGCACGATAGGAGACGGGCCCGGCGTTGGAGGCCAGCATGGCGATCAACTCGTCGGTCTTCATGCGCCACTCCTGATTTTTGCGGCAAGTGCCTTGAGTCCACGATGGACTCCCACCTTGACCGCGGACTCGGACAATCCGGTTCGATGTGCCGTCTCGGTCACCGACAGGCCTTGAAGTTTCATATGCACTATCGGCAGGCGCTGCTTGTCGGGGAGTTGCCGCAGCAACCGCTCCAGGTCGCGGTGCGCATCGGACGCGTCGGTGTCGCTGACCGCGAATAACTCATTTTCGTCGTCCAGCGGATCAGTCAAATTCTCCCGGCCGACTCGCGCACGCAGCATGTCGATCAGCTTGTAACGTGCAATCGCATGGACCCACGCCGTCAATGGCTGGTCATGGCGGTAGGTGTGACGCTTGGTGTGGATGGCCAACAAGGTTTCTTGCACAAGGTCCTCGACTTCATCCGGCAACTGGAACAGTCGCTTCCGAAAATAGGCCCGCAAATGGGCTCCGAGCGCTTCGAGAAATTCATGGTACGCCCGCGCATCGCCCGCCAGTCCCGCCAGGCAGAGGCGTTGAAGGCGCTCTTCCTGGCGCCGAAGGTCGCTCTCGTTGGTAGTTCGTTGCATAAGCACGGTCGGTTACACGACTGGCCGAAAATTGTGCAGTCGATTGTGCCCAAAGTTGGAAGTGAGCCGCGCACCGGGAGATATTGAGCCGGACTGTAACCGAAGGACCTGGACGGCCGAATTACGAACTCAACTCTATCGGATAGGTCATGAAGATATTCAAACTCCTGCTGGCCGGCCTTCTCGCGCTGGTCGTGATCGCCGCTTCAGCCGGCGAGGTCAGGAAATATGATCAGGCCGCCTTTGACACGCGGGCGGCCGCCGACAGGCCGATCGTCGTAGCCGTTCATGCGAGCTGGTGCCCGACCTGCAAAGCGCAAGAGCCTATCGTCAGGGACCTGATGAACCGGCCAGCCTACAAGCAGGTGACCACGTTCATGCTCGACTTCGACGCGGACAAGGCCTGGCTGAAGAAATACAAGGTCGGAATGCAAAGCACCCTGGTCGCCTTCAAGGGCTCCAGGGAAGTGGGTCGCTCCGTGGGCGATACCACCTCGGCCGGCATCGAGGACCTGGTCAAGAAGACGGTCAACTAGGCCATGGTGTTCGCCCTCGCGTCCTACGGGTTCATCTTGCTGGCGGGCGTGCTCTCGACGCTTTCACCTTGTGTGCTGCCCATCGTTCCCATCCTGATTGGATCGGCCGCCAACGCGCATCCGCGTGCACCGCTGGCCTTGGCCGGCGGCCTGGCACTTTCCTATGCCGTCATCGGCTCGGCCCTGGCCTGGGCCGGCTCAGCGCTCGGCCTCGACACAACCGTCTTTCGCGCGGTCGGCGCCACCATCCTTGGGTTGCTGGGCATCGTGCTGATGTCCGCGAACCTGCAACACCGCTTTGCCGCCGCGACCTCGGGCCCGGTAGGCGCCGGCAACAACCTGATCTCACGGATGCGCCTCGACGGAATCTGGGGCCAATTCGGCATTGGCCTGGTGCTAGGTGTCGTGTGGAGCCCGTGCGTGGGGCCGACACTTGGCGCAGCGGTCGTGCTGGCCAGCCACGGATCGAACCTGCCGCAGGTAGGGCTGCTAATGGGCATCTTCGGCGTCGGCACGGCCTTGCCCGTCGTCGGTCTCGCCTACGCCTCGCGCGAAGCCATGCGACGAACGCGCGGCAAGCTCATGCAAGCGGGCAAAGCGGGTAAGACGATCGTAGGCGCAGCCATGCTGGTGATTGCCGCCGCGATCCTCTCCGGGGCTGACAAGCCCCTGGAGGGCTGGCTCGTGGATCACTCGCCCGCGTGGCTGACAGAGTTGACGACCCGCTATTAATTTCATTCAACAAGTTGGCAGGTGCCTGCCGGCAGGGGAAATTTACGATTTGGCGGACGAGCCCACGGTATCAGGCCTGGGCTTGCGCACGAAGCGGATCGGCTGCGCCTTGATCGGGCGCGGCGGCGCGCCATGGGCTACCAGCGCCGTGTCCAGCGCCTTGCCCGCATCGTCCGCCAGCGCGGCTTCGCGGGCGGCGGCGATGGCGGTTGCGCAAGCTTGCGCGACCGCGCCTGTTGCCAGGTGTTCGAGCACATGCAGCAGGTTCTCCTTGCCCCGCTCATTGGTTGCTCCATAGCCCTTGATCAGGCGACCGCACAAGGCGATCTCGTGGCCCAGTTGCCAGTCGCGCCCCGTGCCCTGCACCACGCCGGTCACCCACTGGCCGATCATCTGCTGCTCCATCGCGTAGCGGCTGCCCCGCACCCGCAGCCATCTCAGGCTGGCCAGCGCGCGCAGCGCCAGCATGCCGAACACCGAATGCGTGCCCACCTTCAGCGGCAGCGCCCAGGGCGTCTTGCCCTTGAGCACCCGGCCGCGATCCCAGCGCAAGACACGATCCGCGAGCGTCCGGGGCAGTAGCGCCGCGAACTCGGCCGCACCCGGCTTGAAGTAGTCGTAGGCCAGCAGCAGATCGTCGTCCCCGGCTTTCACTTCACCCTTGACGCGCTGCCAGCGGCTGGCACGGCTCTTCAGGTCCGCCACGCGGACGATGTCGTCGAACGCCATCCACAGCGCCAGCCAGCGCGCCATCTCCCGCGTGGTGGCGAAATTGTGCCGGCCCGCGGGGTCGGCCCTGCGCTCCGCATCGAGCACGGTCTGCAGGCGCTGCAGGTACAGGTCTGCGTAAGCTCGGCCCTGGTATTCGAGCACGCGCGCGCGGCCAAGGGCCAGGAACTCCTGCGCTGGAGGTGGAAAGGTGCTGATGGC
>JANYAN010000162.1 GCA_025361305.1 Burkholderiales bacterium | reverse complement strand
TGAACAGCATGCCGACCGACTCCTGCATCAGCGGGGTGAATGCGTACGCCACCAGACTTTCCGTCAGACCCAGCAGCAGCCCGCCGGCCACGACGCCAAGCACGCTGGTCATGCCACCGACCACCAGCGCGGCGAAGGCCTTCATGATCACCAAGCCCATCATGAAGGGGCTCAGGTACACGTTGGAGGCCAGCAGCACGCCGGTCACCGCTCCGATGCAGGCCGCGGCCACCCAGGCCAGCGTACCCACCATGCGCAGATTCACGCCGAGCAGCTGGGCCACGTCCGCGTTCTCGGCGGCCACCCGCATCGACAGGCCGATGTCGGTGAAGCGTAGAAACAGGCCCACGGCGGCCAGGCAGAATGCGCCGGTGATAATAGTCCAGAACTGGCCGGCCGAGATCAGCGCGCCGAAGACGCTGTAGCTTTCGGCGTCGAACACCTTGGGGAACACGCGGGACTCGGCGGTCCAGTACAGCGCGACCAGCCCGGTGATGGCCAGCTTCAGGCTCAGCGCCACGAGCGACTGCCCGTCATGCAGCCTCTTGCGCATGGGGTAGAAGATGATGTTGTACAGAGCCGCACCGAGCAGCGCCGCGCACACCAGGCTGGCGCCGATGGCAGCCAGGATCGGCCAGTGCAGCGTCGCGACGATCTGGTAGGTCACGAAAGCCATCAGCATGGCGATCTCGCCCTGCGCGAAGTTGAGCACGTTGGTGCTGCGGAAGGTCAGCACCAGGCCCAGGCCCAATAGCGCGTAGAGGCTGCCGAAGGATAGGCCGGTGAGCAGATGCTGGAGCATCGCGCGCGGTCAGGCGTCGAACCGTTCAGGCATTGGGCGGCTACTTGGTGATCGGGGTCCAGGGCGATACGGCGACCTGCTTGCCGCCTCGCCACTGGAAGATCTTCACGCCATTGGAGCCAGTGTGCTTGTCCTTGCTGAAGCTCAGCGGCATGACCCCGCTGTCGAAATTGCCAAGGCCCGCCATGGCCGCCAGCAGCTTTTCGCGCGTCAGGTCGCGGCCGGCCACCTCCAGCGCCTTTGCTACCACCTTGGCGTGGGCATAACCCATGAAGGTCGTGAAGTCAGGCTGGGCATTGGGAAAGTGCTTGGCGATCACCCGGCGTGCTTCGGCCACGCCGGGCGCATCGGAATAGATGCTGTCGACTTCGGTGGCGAACACCATGCCATTGACCAGGTCGCCAAGCAGGTTGGGCAGCGTGCCCGATCCGCCCACGCCATAGGTACCCCAGGTGGGTTTGTAGCCATAGGCCGCCGCCTGCTTGATGGCCGTGGCAGTGGAAGGTGCGGTGCCCATGGAGATCACCATCTCGGCGCCGGAGTCGCGCAGCTTCAGCACCTGGGTGCCGAAGTCGGTGGTGCCGCGCTCGTAGCCGACATCGGCCATCAGCGGGACGTTGAGTTCCTTAAGTGCGCGCGTCACACCGACTTTGCCGGCTTCGCCCAGATCGTCGTTCTGGAACAGGTAGCCCACCTTTTTCAGGCCCAAGGTCTTGACCACATGCTGCGTCAGTACGTACATCAGGTCGGTGTAGCTGGCCTGCATGCCCCAGGTGTAGACGGGCGGCGGAGAACTGGTTGCGGTGAGCGACAGGAAGGGCACCTTGGCCTGCTCGGCATAGGGGACAACGGCCAGCGTCGTGGGCAGTCCGATCTGGCCGAACAGCGCGAACACATTGTCACGCTCCACCAGCTTCTTGGCGCCGGCCAGGGTCCTGGCCGGCTGGTAGGCGTCGTCCTCGATCAGCCAGCGGATCTTGCGGCCATGAATGCCGGTGATGTTCACTTCGTTAAGTACAGACTGCACACCCTGCTCGTAGGAGGTGGTGATGAAACGTACCGGGCCTGTGAGCGCGTAGACGGCACCCAGCAGGATCTCGTTGTCGGTGACACCGGCCTCAGCGCGTGCAAGGGACGGCCGCGCTAGCAGCGCTACCGCAGCCGCTGCCGCGATGGCGTACCGCCGTGTGAAGCCGGAAGGTGAGGCGGCATCGTTGGTCTGCGCGGGTCGGCAATGAAAATGTGAACGGCGGTTCATGGATGAACTCCTTGCGACGGTGCCGGCGCTGCGGCGATTGTTTGTTCTCACACCCGAAACGCCGTGGACGCTCCGCATGCGATTCCATTGTTCGTGCAATTGCCGACTAAATCAAGGTTGACGTGAAAAATCAATATGACCGTGCGGCGTGCGTCCGGCGCCACGCGCCGGCTGAGGCGTGTGAAGGAACAGATCCGCGACAACACGGCGCAGCCACTGGTTGCCGCTGTCGGAGTGGTTGCGCTGGTGCCAGAACTGCTTGACCTCGAAACGCGGGGTGGCCAGCGGCAGCGCCATGACCTTCAAGCCCGTCATGGGCGGCAGGAAACTCAGGATGCTGCTGGGCACGGTGGCCAGCAGGTCGGTTTGCTGGACGATCTGAGGCACCACCATGAAATGCGGCACGCGCAGCGCGATGCGCCGGGAAACGCCTAGTTCCTCCAGGTGGCGCTCGATCAGCGTGACGGTGGAGGAAGGCCGCGCGACCCGGCTGTAGCGCGAGCCGGCCGGCTCGATCAGCACATGCGACTCGCTGACGAACTGTTCCAGCGATAGGCTGCCGTGCACCCGCGGGTGAGACTTGCGCACCAGGCAGGCGTAGGTGTCCTCGAACAGCTTTTGCTGGTAGAAGCCGGCGTTGAGCGCAGGCAGGTAGCCCAGTGCCAGGTCTACCTGGCCGGAGAGGAATGCATCCTGGTAGAACTCGCGCGGAAGCTGCAGGACGCGCAAGCCCACGTGGGGCGCGACCTGCTGCAGCCGCGTCATCAGGCGCGGCAGGTAGACCGTTTCACCCAGGTCGCTCATCAGGATCTGGAAGCTGCGGTTGGAGCTGCGCACGTCGAACACCGGCGCACGCTCAAGCGCGCCCTGCAGCAGAGCGAGGCCGTCGCGCACGGTGCCGGCGATGTGTTGGGCGAAGGGGGTGGGTTCCATCCCGGTCGGCACGCGCACGAACAGTGGGTCGCCCGCAAGCTTGCGCAGCTTGTTCAGCGCGTGGCTCATCGACGGCTGCGACAAGCCCAGCCGCAGGCCGGCGCGTGTCATGTTGCCATCGTGCATCAGGGCGTCGAACGCCTTCATCAAGTTGAGGTCCAGGGAGGACATTTCCGGCGGCGGCAGGGGGTTGAGGATAGTGCGGCGTGTGCTCATTATCAGCAATGCTAATACAGACGATTCACAGCATCAATTGCATTTCGGGCCGATGCGGCGTCCAATTGCGGGACGCCCGGCACACGGGCCACGAGGAGACGGAAGCAATGCCACGACGTGTCAACCCGCCTGGAGCAACGCGCACCCATGCGTGATTTCGGATTGACCGAAGAGCAGCGGCAGATTCGCCGGGCGATCGGAACGCTGGCGCGCGAGAAATTCGCGCCGGGTGCCGCGGCGGCCGATCGCCACTACAAGCCGCCTATGGCCAACCTCCAGGTACTGGTGGACCATGGCTATGTGGGGATGTTCCTGCCCGAGGCGCTGGGCGGCGCGGGCCTAGGCTTGATGGAGACTGTGTTGGTTGTCGAGGAGATCGCCCGCTACTGCGCCAACACGGCCATGTTGTTCATGTGCATGGCCGGAGCCACGCCGCGCGCCCTGCTGACCCTGGGCACGGACGAGCAGCGCCAGCGCTACCTGCCCCGGCTGCTGCGCGGCGAGATGTTGACGGCCTGGAGCATGTCTGAACCCAACGCCGGCTCCGACGTGGGCAATCTGCAGACCAAGGCGGTGCGCGATGGCGAACACTACATCGTCAACGGAAGCAAGCTGTGGTGCAGCGGCGCCCGGGTGTCGGATCTGTTCCTGGTGCTAGTGCGACTCGAACCGGTGCCCGGCATGCGGGGCGTGGGGGCCATCTTCGTCGAGCGCGGCACGCCGGGCTTCTCGATTGGCAGGCACCTGGACATGCTCGGCTTGCGCGCCACCGGCATGGCCGAGTTGGTGTTCCAGGACTGCCGAATCCCGGCCGAAAACGTGCTGGTGCAGGCGGGCCGCATGCGCGAACTTTTGCGCGTGCTGGACTCCGATCGCATCGTTGGCAACCCGCCGCTGTGCCTGGGCGTGGCCGAGGCGGCGTTGGCCAGCGTCACCCAGCACCTGCGCGACCGTTCGCAGTTCGGGCGGCCGTTAGCGGAGTTCCAGGGCCTGCAGTGGAAGCTGGCCGACATGGCCATCGACATCGAGGCTGCGCGGGCCTTGCTCTACCGGGCGGCGGCGCGGGCCGACCAGGGCGACATGCGCAGCGTGGACGCCTCGATCACCAAGACCTACGTCAACCAGATGTCGGTAAGAGTGACCAACGAGGCGATGCAGATGGCGGGCGCCTATGGCCTGTCGGAGGAGTATCCGTACGAGCGCTACTTCCGCGACGTGCGCGGCATGTCTGTCGGTTATGGCACGACGGAAATCCATCGCGGCATGATCGCGCGCGAACTGATCAACGGCAATTACTCGTTCTGAGAGACCGACATGAATTCGAGAACCGACCAGGTCGATGCAGGGGGTGGCAAGCACTTCGCCGCCTATGTGAGCTTGCCGCAGCAACCCAATGGCCACGCGGTGGTGGTGCTGCAGGAGATCTTCGGTGTGACACCGCACATCCGGGGGATTGCGGACCGCTTTGCCGAGGATGGCTACCTGGCGCTGGCGCCCGACCTGTTCTGGCGCGTCAAACCCGGCATGTCGCTGACCCATTCCAAGGAAGACAAGGCGCGTGCCTTTGCCCTGGTGCAGCAGTACGACGAGATGCACGGCGTCGAGGACATCGCCAGCTGTATTGCCCATGTCAGGCTCCAACCGGAGTTCCGTGGCAAGGTGGCCGTCGCCGGCATGTGCCTGGGCGGCAAGTTGGCCTACCTGGCTGCGGCACGGGGCGTGGGGGCGGCTTCGGTGGCCTTCTACGGCGTCGGCATCGAGAAGAACCTGCACCAGGCCGACGGCATCCGCGGCCCGCTGATGCTGAACTTCGGCGAGCGCGACCGTTATGTCCCGCCAGCCGCGCGCGAGAAGATCGCCGCGGCGCTGGAGGGCAAGTTTCAGGTGGAATCCCATCTCTACGAAGGTGCCGACCATGGGTTCTACACACGGGGTGACCCCGAGACCATCGCGCTGGCCCGCAAGCGTACCAACGCGTTCCTGAATCAGGCACTGTGTGCATGCGTGGCGGCCCGCGCCTCGCACTAAAAGGAGACCTCGACATGCGATTCCAACAATGCTTGCCGTGCTTCGGCTTTCGGTTGTTCTGCGGTGGCCTGCTGGTGGTGCTTGCCGGTCTCGCGCCGACCACCGCTGCATGGGCCCAGGCCTACCCGACCAAGGCCATCCGCTTCATCGTTCCCTACCCGCCGGGCGGGGGTACGGACATAGTGGCGCGCATGATCGGGCCGCGCATGGCGCAGGGCTTGGGGCAGACGGTGGTGATCGACAACAAGCCAGGCGCCAGCACCGTACTGGGCACCGATCTGCTTGCCAAGTCTGCGCCGGACGGCTACACCATCGGCCTGTACACCACCTTTGACCCGGTGTTCTTTCCCAAGCTGCCCTTTGACGCGTTCAAGGACTTCGAGCCCATCACGCAGCTCGTGGCACTGCCGTTCATGCTGGTGGCTCGGCCGTCTCTCAACGTGAAGACAGTGGGCGAGCTGGTGGCGCTGGCCAAGGCCAACCCCGGCAAGCTCAACTTCGCCTCCATCGGCAATGGCACTCCGCACCAGATTGCGATGGAGTGGCTCAAGTCCATGGCTGGCATCGACATGACGCACATCCCTTACAAGGGTGTGGCACCAGCAGTGGCGGACCTGGTAGCGGGGCAGGTGGACGTGATGTTCACCGGCACTTCGTCGGCGGCGCCGTATGTCAAGGCCGGCAAGCTGGTGGCGCTGGCGGTTTCCAGCGCGAAGCGCCAGGCGAGTTTCCCGACCACGCCCACCGTGGCGGAGTCGGGCTACCCAGAGTTCGACTTCATCACCTGGTACGGGCTTGCCGCCCCGGCCGGCACGCCGCGGGATATCGTGGCGCGCATCAACCAGGAGGTGGCCGCTGCGCTCAACCAGCCAGAGACGAAGGAGAGGTTGCTGGGCATGGGGGTGATCAGTACACCCACTTCGCCAGCGGAGTTCACGGCTTTCGTCCGCGCCGAGGCGCGAAAACTCAACAACATCATCAGGACCAGCGGGGTCAAGCCGGAATGAGCAACGCAGCACTGCCCGGAGGTTCACTGCACCACAACTGGCAGCGTGGAGGTACACCCTTGAGCCACTTCACCGATCATGCCCACCGCCTGCTGCGCGCCGTCCTGCTGGGCGCCAGCGCCTGCCTGCTCGCGCTGGTCGCCTCGGCGCAGGGCTACCCCAACAAGCCGATCCGGCTGATCGTGCCTTACCCGGCCGGCGGCAACACCGATGTGGTGGCCCGGCTGGTGGCCACGCAGATGGGCCAGAAGCTCGGTCAGGCGATCGTGATCGACAACAAGCCCGGCGCCAGTACCATCATCGGCACCGAGATGCTGGCCAGGGCCGCGCCCGATGGCTACACGCTGGGCCTGATCACCGATTCGCACGCCATCAACCCGATGTTCTTCCCCAAGCTGCCCTACGACTCGGAGAAGGACTTCGAGCTGGTTTCGCAGCTGGTGGCCGTGCCGCTGGTGCTGCTGGCGCATCCCTCGCTGAACGTGAAGACGGTGCCGGAACTGATCGCGCTGGCCAGGTCCAGGCCGGGCAAGCTCAACTACGCTTCCATCGGCGACGGCTCGGCCCACCACCTGCTGATGGAATGGTTCAGCGTCCTGGCTGGCGTGCAGATGACACACATCCCCTACAAGGGCGTGGCGCCGGCGCTGAACGACCTGGTGGGCGGGCAGGTGGACCTGATGTTATCCGGCACCGCCACGATCGCGCAGTACACCAGGACCGGCAAGCTGGTGGCGCTGGGCGTCACCAGCTCGAAGCGCGAGTCCTCGTTCCCCGAGCTGCCGACCATCGGCGAGCAGAACCTGCCGCGCTTCGAGGTCACCAACCTGGGCTTCGCCATCGCAGCCCCGGCGGGTACGCCGCGCGACATCATCGTGCGGTTGAACCAGGAAATCGCGGCGGCGCTGGCGCTGCCCGCGATCCGCGACCGGCTGGAGTCCATGGGCACGGTGGCCACGCCTTCGTCGCTGGCGGATTCACGCTCCATCATCGGCCGCGCGGTCAACCAGTGGGCGCGGATCATCAAGGAGTCGGGCGTCAAGCTCAATCCTCCCAGCTAAAGCCTTGATCGTTGCGCGTGCACACCGCCGGCGCGCCACACCCGGGTCACCACGGATGAATTTCGAGATCCCAGAAGAGTTGCGCAGGCTGCGCGAATCGACCCGCCGTTTCGTGCAGGAAGAGCTGATGCCGCTGGAGCGGCAATACGCCGACGATCCCGACCTGCCGGATGCGGTTCGCAACGCCTTGCAGGACAAGGCCAAGAGGCTGGGTTTCTGGAACTTCGACATGCCGCACGAACTAGGCGGCGGCGGTGTGGGCAAGCTGGGCATGTGTCTTGTGCTGGAGGAGTTGGCGCGCTGTCTGGTGCCGGGTTTTCGCACGCCAACCGTGTTCTCGCCCTACGTCGGGCCGATCCTGTATGGCTGCACGCCCGAGCAGAAGAAGAGGTACCTCGACCCGGTGCTCAGCGGCGACAAGCGCACCGCTTTCGCGCTGACCGAGGCCAACGGCGGCTCGGACCCCTCGCGTATGCGCACCACCGCGGTGCTGGAGCGCGACCACTACCGCATCAACGGCAACAAGATCTTCATCACCGGTGCAGACAAGGCTGACTTTGTGCAACTGTTCGCGCGCACCGGTGATGCCTCCGCCCAGGGTGGTGGCGTGTCCTGCTTCCTGGTCGACCGTGGCACGCCGGGCATGCGACTGGGCCAGCGCTTCGAGTTGATGTCGTCCGACCGGCCGTGGGAGATCGTGTTCGAGGATGTGCGCGTTCCCATCACGCAGTTGCTGGGCGAGCCGGGGCCGGGCTGGAAGCTGGCGCGCGCCACGCTGGATCTGGGCCGCCTGGTCCACGGACCCAAGGCCATCGGCCGCGCGGAGCGCGCGCTGGAGCTCGCCATCACCCACGCCAACCAGCGTGAAACCTTCGGTGCCCCGCTGGCCACGCGCCAGGCCATCCAGTGGATGGTGGCTGACTCGGCCGTAGAACTGAACGCCGCGCGGCTGATGACCTACCAGGCCGCCTGGCGGGCCGACCAGGGCATGGACTTCCATGTAGAGGCCTCGCAGGTCAAGCTCTACGCCGACGACATGCTGATGCGCGTGGTCGATCGTGCGATCCAGATCCACGGCGGGTTGGGCCTGTCGCGCGAGTTGCCGCTGGAGCACATGTT
>JANYAN010000459.1 GCA_025361305.1 Burkholderiales bacterium | reverse complement strand
CCTGGGCGGGGCCGGCGGCAGCTTGCGCGCCGGCGACACCGAGAAACCGGTGCAGCTCACCCGCGCGATCAAGCAGGCACTGGTCAATGTCACCTGCGGCGGCGCGCCGGCCTATGTGTGGCCCGGCGGCGGCATCACGGTGATGGTCGACGTGACGCGCATGCCGGACAACAGCTTCGGCACGGTGCCCACCCCCGCAATCGTCGCGCCGATTGAGTTCAGCATGCGCCTGGACGACTACCGCGCGCTCGGCGGCCACATAGGTTATGTGCGCCCGCTGGCCGACGTGCTGGCCCGCGGCGCCTGGCACAACGACGGCGCGCCGACCGGCCGCCGCACCGACTCCTTCGCGCCGGCGAACGCCTGGCCACTCGGCTTGCCGCCGATGCTGGGCTGAGGAGAAATTGATGAGCGCACATCGGGAACCCCTGTCCGGCAATCGCTGGCACTTCCAGCACGGGCCGATCGACATCGTGATCGGCGCGGATGGCGAACCCGACGCGCTGGCACAAGCCCATGACGCTGCGTGGTGCCGATTCGGGACCGTGCTCGATGAACTGGTTGCCGAGCTGCCGCAGTTGCGCTGCCCGGTGGCGGGCGACTGCGCTGTGCAAGGCGTGATCGCGCGCCGCATGTGGCAAGCATGCGATCCGTATCGCGAAAGCTTCATCACCCCCATGGCGGCGGTGGCCGGCGCGGTGGCGCAGGAGCTGATCGGCTGCTACGAGCTACCCGGCATCGCGCGTGCGTGGGTCAACAACGGAGGCGATGTCGCGCTCCACCTGGCACCCGGCGAGCAGTTGCGTGTCGGCTTGTTCGCCGACCTGGGCCGCCTGCGCCTGCAGCGCCGCGCGCCCTTGCACCTGGATGGCGACTTCACCGTGGACGCCAGCATGCCGGTACGCGGCATCGCCACCAGCGGCTGGCGCGGGCGCAGCTTCTCGCTTGGCGTCGCCGACAGTGTGACGGTGCTCGCGCGCACGGCGGCGCAAGCCGACGCCGCAGCGACGATGATTGCCAACGCCGTCGACCTCAATGACTCGCGCATCCAGCGTCGCCCGGCCTGCGAACTCAAGGACGACACCGACCTGGGTGAGTTGCTCGTTACGCTGGATGTTCCGCCCCTGGGCGACGCCGCCGTGCATCGGGCGCTGCACTCGGGGCTGCGCCGGGCGCGGGAATTGCAAGCGGCGGGTTTAATCTGGTCAGCGGTCATCGTGTGCCAGGGCTGGTTCGCCACGGGCGACGCGCAGCCGCAGCGCCTGCACAGTGACGATGCCGCGCGTCCAGAGCTTGTCCCCGAACTGCTCACTGCATGAAATGCCGCACATGACCAGCCCCTTGATCCAGATCCGCCGCGTGCTCACCCACGTCGAGGACATCCATCACGAGTTCGGGCCGCCGCCTGCGAAGCCATTGCGGCGCGGCGCCATCGCCGTCGTGCTCGCGAACCCGTTCGCCGGCCGCTTCGAACCCGATATCCTGCCGATGATGGAAGCGCTGCAGCCGGTGGGTGTGGACATGGCGCGGCGCCTGCGCGAGGCAATGGACGTGCCGGTCGAAACCATCCAGAGCTACGGCAAGGGAGCGATCATCGGCGCGGCCGGCGAGCTCGAACATGGCGCGCTCTGGCACGTTCCGGGCGGCTATGCGATGCGCGAGCTGCTGGGATGGAAGGGCGACCCGAAGGCCTACGCACAAGGCAAGGCCGAGGGCGGCAAGGGGCAGCCGGGCAACGCGTTGGCGATCGTTCCCTCGACCAAGAAAGTCGGCGCACCGGGCAGCACGCTGGACGTGCCCCTGACGCACATCAACGCCGCGTACGTGCGCAGCCACTTCGATGCGATGGAAGTACGCGTGCCGGGGGCGCCGCTCGCCGACGAGATCGTCTACATCCTGGTGATGGGCACGGGCCAGCGCGTGCATGCGCGCGTGGGCGGGCTGAAGGCTGGCGAAATCAGTCAATGGAACGGGCTGCGCTGAAGGCGCGCCGCAGTCAATCGAGGAAAAAAAGACATGGCAGCGAAGATCCGGAAAATCATCGTGCAGGTGGACGAGATCCACCAGGAGATGGGCCGCCCCGTCGCGCCCCCCGCGCGCAAGGCGCTGGCGATGGCAGTCATCGAAAACCCCTACGCCGGCCGCTACAGCGAGAACCTGGACGAGCTGATCGCAATAGGCGAGGAACTGGGCGCGCTGCTCGGCGAAAAATGCGTGCAGGCTCTTGGAATCGCGCCCGGACAGGCGCACAGTTACGGCAAGGCCGCGATCGTCGGCGAATCGGGCGAGCTGGAACACGCCGCGGCCATCCTCCATCCGAAATTGGGGGCGCCGCTGCGCAAGGCCGTGGAAAAGGGCGCGGCGCTGGTGCCTTCGAGCAAGAAGCACGGCGGCCTGGGCACCGCGATCGACGTCCCGCTCGGCCACAAGGATGCCGCCTTTGTGCGCAGCCACTTCGACGCGATGGAAGCGCGGGTTTCCGACGCACCGCGCGCCAATGAAATCGTGGTGGCCGTGGTGGTCACCGCGAGCGGCCGGCCGCTTCCGCGCATCGGCGGGCTGCAGGTCCATGAGATCAAGGGCGAAGACGGCCTGCGCTAGGCCGCCTTCCACCAAAGGGCTATTTTCCGTGTCGACAACCAGGAGCGAGCGAATGAAACTCAATTGGAACCAGCTGAAGACCGCCATTGCGGTCGTGGTCGCCGCTGGCGCGATGGCCGCAACGGCCGTGCACGCGCAAGCGCAAAAGCCGATCAAGATCGGCGAAATCAACAGCTACAAGGCGCAGCCCGCGTTTCTCGAGCCCTACAAGAAGGGCATGGAGCTGGCCGTCGAGGAGGTGAACGCCGCCGGCGGCATCAACGGCCGCAAGCTGGAGCTCTTCACGCGCGACGACAACGCCAACCCGGGCGATGCGGTGCGCGCAGCCGAAGAGTTGATCTCGCGCGAACAGGTCGACGTGCTGGCGGGCTCGTTCCTGTCCAACATCGGCCTGGCGCTCACGGATTTCGCCAAGCAGAAGAAATTCTTCTTCCTGGCCGGCGAGCCGCTCACCGACAAGATCGTCTGGCAGAACGGCAACCGCTACACGTTCCGCTTGCGCACTTCCACCTACATGCAGGCCGCGATGCTGGTGCCCGAGGCGGTCAAGCTCAAGAAGAAGCGCTGGGCCATCGTGTACCCCAACTACGAATACGGCCAGTCGGCGGCGCAGACGTTCAAGGACCTGATGAAGGCTGCGCAGCCAGACGTGGAATTCATCGCCGAGCAGGCGCCGCCGCTCGGCAAGGTGGACGCGGGCAGCGTCGTGCAGGCGCTTGCGGACGCGAAGCCCGACGCGATCTTCAACGTGCTGTTCGGCGCCGACTTGTCGAAGTTCGTGCGCGAGGGCAATACGCGCGGCCTGTTCAAGGATCGCGAAGTCGTCAGCTTGCTGACCGGTGAGCCGGAGTACCTCGACCCGCTGAAGGACGAAGCGCCCAACGGCTGGATCGTCACGGGCTACCCGTGGTATGGCATCCAGACGCCGGAACACAAGGCGTTTTTCCTGGCCTACCAGGCGAAGTACAAGGACAACCCACGTCTCGGGTCCGTCGTCGGCTATAGCGTCATCAGGTCGCTGGCCGATGGCATCAAGAAGGCGAAAAGCACCGATACCGAAAAGCTGATCGCGGCCTTCAGCGGACTCGAGGTGCTGACGCCGTTCGGCAAGGTTACCTACCGGGCGTTGGACCACCAGTCGACGATGGGCGCTTATGTCGGCAAGACCGCCAACCGCAGCGGCGCGGGTACGATGGTCGACTACAAGTACCTGGACGGCGCGAAATACTTCCCGTCCGACGACGAAGTCAGGAAGCTGCGCGCCGCGCCCTGAGCAACGCCAAGCCTCCCGCCCGCCCGTCTCCCATCAGGACCACTCATGGACATCTCCGGTTTCATCGTACAGCTGCTCAACGGGCTGGCCGGTGCCTCGTCCCTTTTCCTGGTGGGTGCCGGGCTGTCGCTGATCTTCGGCGTCACCCGCATCGTCAACTTCGCGCACGGCTCGTTCTACATGCTGGGCATCTACATCGCGTATTCGCTGGTGCAGAAAATGGGAGCCGGCGAGTGGTTCTGGCCGGCCTTGCTATTGGCGGCGCAGCAGCGTCATCTCGATCAACGCGCCGAGCACGCCGACCATCAGCGACGCC
>JANYAN010000084.1 GCA_025361305.1 Burkholderiales bacterium | reverse complement strand
CCGGGATATGGATCCAGTGGTAGTCGTCGCGCCGGCCTGCTTCGATCAGCAGCACCCTGGTTCCCGGGTCGGCTGACAGACGGTTGGCCACCAGACAGCCCGCAGTGCCACCGCCGATGACGATGTAGTCGAAATCCGTATGGTCGGACATGCGGCCTATTTGGACGTTGGCATCACGAATTCCGCACCCTTGGGCGTGCTCTCGGGCCAGCGCTGCATGATCGATTTCTGCTTGGTGTAGAAGCGCACGCCTTCTTCGCCGTAGGCATGCATGTCGCCGAACAAGCTCTTCTTCCAGCCGCCGAAGCCGTGCCAGGCCATGGGAACGGGGATCGGTACGTTGATGCCCACCATGCCGACCTGCACCCGCCGCGAAAACTCCCGCGCCACATTGCCGTCGCGCGTGAAGCAGGAAACGCCGTTGCCGTATTCGTGTGAATTGATCAGCTCGACGGCCGCCGCAAGATCCTTCACCCGCACGCATCCGAGCACGGGGCCGAAGATCTCTTCCTTGTAGATCCGCATGTCGGGGGTGACGTTGTCAAACAGCGTGCCGCCGATCCAGAAGCCGTTGTCGCAACCCAGGCCGGCCTTCGCGGCCTGGAATTTCCGTCCGTCCACCACCAGCTTCGCGCCTTCGCTCGCGCCCTGCCCGATGTAGCCGGAGATGCGGCTGGCTGCGGCGCTGCTCACGATGGGGCCCATCTCGGCATCCAGTTCCGTGCCGTTCCTGATCTTGAGCTGCCGGGTGCGCTCGGCCAGCACCGGCATGATCCGATCGGCTGCGTCTCCCACCAGCACGCCGAGCGATATCGCCATGCAGCGCTCGCCGGCCGAGCCGAACGCCGAGCCGATCAGCGCGTCGACGGCCTGCTCCATATCGGCATCGGGCATGACCACCATGTGGTTCTTGGCGCCGCCCAGCGCCTGCACCCGCTTGCCGTGGCGTGCGCCGGTCTCGTAGATCTTCTGCGCGATCGTCGTGGAGCCGACAAAAGACACCGCCTTGACGTCGGGGTGCTCCAGCAGGGCGTCCACCGCATCCTTGTCACCTTGCACGACATTGAACACGCCGTCTGGCAGGCCGGCACGCCTGAGCAGCTCGGCCATCAGCAGCGATGCGCTCGGGTCCAGCGGGCTGGGCTTGAGGACGAAGCAGTTGCCTGCGGCAATGGCCACCGGGTACATCCACATCGGCACCATGACCGGGAAGTTGAACGGCGTGATGCCCGCGACCACGCCCAACGGCTGGCGCATGGTCCAGTTGTCGATGCCGGTGGAGACCTGGTCGGTGTAGTCGCCCTTGAGCAACTGCGGGATGCCGCATGAGAACTCCACGATGTCGATGCCGCGGGTGACTTCGCCCTGGGCGTCGGTGAAGACCTTGCCGTGCTCCGCCGTGATGGCGTGGGCCAGCTCGTCCTTGTGCTGGTTCAGCAGTTCCAGGAACTTGAACATCACCCGGGCGCGCCGGATCGGCGGCGTGTCGGCCCAGGCCGGGAACGCCGCTTGTGCGGCGGCCACAGCGGCGGCTACTTCGGCGCCGTTGGCCAGCGCCACCTGGCCCGTCACGCTGCCGGTCGCGGGGTTGAAAACGTCGGCGCGCCGGCCGCTCTGGCCCGCCACGACCCGGCCGCCGATCCAGTGATCGATCGAACCCGTGGCAGCTACGTTACGGGAAAGGTCAGGTGCATTCATGAAAACACTCCGGTACAGCGCGAAACGGGCAGTCTAGCCCGACTTCAGCTCAGCCAGTGAGCCGGCACCCTGATGGGCATTGTCAAAAGGATCTGCGCCATGCCTTTGCCCAGAGGGTCGTTGCGTAGCGACGCCATGCCGCCGCCGTCCAGGGCATGGGTACACAGGAAATTCATCGCGTGGATGCCAGGCAGGTCGAAGCGATGCACTTCGCCCCGCACCAGATGGGCCAGCCAGGCCGCCACTCTGGCCTCGGTGAGATGTTCGCGCAGAAAGGGCAGCCACTCGGGGCGGCGCGCAATGATGCCGACGTTGGAGCTGTCTCCCTTGTCGCCGCTGCGGCCCCAGGCCACTCGAATCAGTGCCACCTCGACCGTTGGCCCCGACTCTGGTGCGTGGCCATCCGGAACCTGTTCCGGCTGTGGCGCCGGCAGCTGAGGCTGTCCATGCGGGACGGCAACCGGTTCAGTACGACTGCCAATATGCACCAGCGCGTTGACGCGCGACTTGTCCAGCAGGAAGGCGAACTGCTTGATCGTCGGCGCCGGATGGGGCCGCCCGTCAGCCCCCGTCGTGCCAGGCGACCAGGATGTACCGGCCGGCGCGATTTCGCGCGCAAACAGATCCAATGCCGTCTTTTGCGGGTGCATTACGGCCACACGCAGCACGGCCTCGCGCACATCTGCAGTGTGTGCCTGCGGGCCGAAGTTGCCGGCTTCCGACCCCAGCACCTCGACGTTGGTTCGGCTGTAGTCGGCAAGGCCATGCCGCGCAAACAATTCGCGCGTGCGCTCAAGAATGGCCTGGCCGGTACGCTGCGCTTTCCTGACGGCATCGACGCCAACGATGGTCAGCTGCGCCGAACACCGGAATCCGTCCAGGTACGTTGACGAAACCTTGTACTGCGGCCCGGGCGCAAGCCCTCGGGCGCCGCGCACCTCGACTCGCTGCTCGCCGACCTGCCGCAGGGTGACGCGGCTGAAATCGCAGCTGACCTCCGGCAGCAGGTAACGCCGCGGGTCGCCAATTTCATAGAGCATTTGTTCGGCGATTACCGCAGGGCTGACCAGGCCGCCAGTGCCCGGTGGCTTGGTGGCCACGAAGCTGCCATCCTCGTGGCATTCGATCACCGGGTAGCCAATGTGTGCCCAGTCGGGCACCGACTCCCAGTCGGTGTGCAGGCCTCCGGTGGCCTGGCAGCCGCATTCAATGATGTGACCAGCCAGGCTGCCCTGGGCCAGCCGGTCCCAGTCGTCGTCGGCCCAGCCGAATTCGTGCATCAGCACGCCCAGGGTCACTGCACTGTCCACGCAGCGGCCCGTCACGACGATCTGCGCGCCCCCGTCCAGCGCCTGCCTGATCGGCAGGGCGCCCAGGTAGGCGTTTGCGGTGAGCAGCTTTTCGGGCAACGGGGCGCCGCTTTGCATTTCGCGGACCCCTTCGGCGCGCAGCTCGGGCAGCAGCGGCATGACGTCGTCGCCGGTAACCACGGCGATCTTCACCGCCAGCCCCTGCTCGGCAGCCAGCGCCTCGATGGCCTGGGCGCACGCCGCCGGATTGACACCGCCGGCATTGCTGACGACGCGGATGCCCCGCGCCACCACGTCCTGAAGGATCGACTTCATCGTCACGGTGACGAAGTCGGTGGCATAGCCCAGGCCCGGGTTCTTGCCTCGCGCCGCGGCTAGGATAGACATGGTGAGTTCGGCCAGGTAGTCGAACACCAGATAGTCGACTTCACCATGGGCCACGAGCTGCGGTGCGCCCACGCTGCTGTCACCCCAGAAGCCCGAAGCCCCGCCGATCCTGACAACCGTGCCTCGAGGAGCGGCCATCTAGTGCCCTTTCCAGTCGGGTTTGCGCTTTTGCTGGAAAGCCTGCTGGCCCTCCTTCGCGTCCTCGGTCAGTGTGAACAGGGCGATCTGGCTCTCGGTAAACGCCATCGACTCTTCAAAGGCCATCGACTCGATGCTCTTCATCGTGTAGAGGCCGCGCCGGATCGCGGCGGGCGACTTGTCCAGCAGCCGCGACAGCAGCCAGTCCAGCCGGGCATCCACATCATCGTCGACATAGTTGACCAGGCCGGCCGCCAGCGCCTCTGCAGCCGTCAGTGGTTCGCCGGTGAGACACAGCTCGGCAAGCCGGCGCCGTGGAACAACGTGCTGCAGCACCGACAGCACCTGCGCCGGGAAGACGCCGACCTTGACTTCGGGCAGGCCGAATACCGCATGGCTGGCCGCCACGGCGAGGTCGCACATCGACAGCAGGCCCATGCCGCCAGCCATGCAGGCGCCGTTGACCCGCGCGATCAGTGGCAGGTTGCCAGCCCGGGCGCGCCGTAGCAGCTGCGCAAAATGGCCGTGGGGCTCGGAATAGTCGGTGGTGAATGCTTGCGCCGACTGCAAGTCCGCGCCGGCGCAGAAGGCCCTGGTGCCGATTCCCGTGATGACGATGGCACGCAAGTCGCGCCGCGACTGGGCCGAGTCGATCGCCGCTGCCATGCCGGCCAGCACCGAATGGCTCATGGCATTGCGGCGGGCCTCCCGGTTGATCGTCAGCCACAGCACCGGCCCGCGCTGCTCGGTCAGCAGGTCGGCGGGCATGACGTTGTCGTTCATACCGACTCCTTGGAATTTCAGCGTTATACCCTCTGGCCCCGCCTGCCGCATGTCACGGTAGCGCCACGAACTATTGCCTTCCGAGAATGGGAAACAGGGTGTGCAGGCCGTCCGCCATCACCTCCACGGCCAGCGCCGCGAGGATCAGGCCCATCAGGCGCGTCATCACGTTGATGCCGGTCTTGCCCAGCACCCGGGCAATCGGGTCGGCCAGCGTGAAGCACACCGCCGTGGCCACGCCGATCACCACTCCGTAACCCACCAGCGTGGCCAGCTGGAGGAACGTTTGAGCCTTCTGCGCGTAGATCACGACCGTGGAGATCGTGGCCGGGCCGGTCAGCAGCGGAATCGTCAGCGGCACTACTGCGATGCTCGCACCCATTGCCGCCTTCTGGGCGCCATCCTCCATCTCATGGGTGTTGGACTTGGCCTCGGCCGGCTGGGCGTTGAGCATGTTCATCGCGCTGATCATCAGCAGCAAGCCCCCGCCCACCTGGAAACTGGCCAGCGAGATACTGAAGAATTCCAGGATCCGGATGCCCAGCAGTGCGCTGGCAGCAATCACCATGAATGCCGCGATCGACGCGGTCCAGACCGTGCCGCGCCTCTGCTCGCGCGTGAAGTCCTGGGTGTAGTGGATGAAGAACGGCACGATCGCCAGCGGATTGACGATGGCCAGCAAGGTCACCAGGGGTTTGAACTCCATGGGGGTGTCAGGTTGCGTCCGGCCGCGCTTCGTATTGCGCGATTTCCTCGGGCGTGGCGGGCGTGCGGCGGCCGAACATGCCGTAGCCTTCCATCTGCAGCACCTTGTCGCCATGCTGGTTGAACATCTCCCACATGGTTCGCACCAGCCCCGCGTCCGCGCGCTTGCGCAGTGGCCGCGCCTGCGTGATTGTCTGTTGCAGACGCAGCGTGTCGCCCGGGAACACTGGCTTGAGCCAGCGCAGATTCTCCAGTCCGGGCGAGCCCAGACTGGCGGATTCGTTGAGGAAATTCTCCACCGTCAGGCGCATCGCCATCGAGCAGGTATGCCAGCCGCTCGCGCACAGGGCGCCGTAGATGGAGCGCTGCCCCGCTGCTTCGTCCACATGAAAGGGCTGCGGGTCGAACTGCCGCGCGAACTCCTTGATCTCGTCGGCGGTCGGGGTGACGCTGCCCAATTCCCGAACCGAACCGGGCAGTAAATCCTCCCAGTAGTACCTGATCGCGCCCATCAGCGGCCTCCCGAAACGTCCAGTAGGGACATGGTTGTGTAACTTGCCTCGGCCGACAGCAGCCAGACGATGGCTTGCGCCACTTCGTCGGCGCTGCCTCCGCGCAGCATCGGCACGAGGTGCGAGAGCTGGCGCACCCGATCCGGAATGCCGCCGGAGGCGTGAATGTCAGTCTCGATCAGGCCGGGCCGCACCGCATTGACCCGAATGCCTTCGGCGGCGACTTCGCGCGCCAAGCCGACGGTAAAAACATCGATCGCGCCCTTGGCGGCCGCGTAATCGACATACTGCCCCGCAGCTCCGAGCCTTGAGGCAGCACTGGAAACGTTCACGATGGCCCCGCCCGCGCCGCCATGGCGGGTGCTCATGCGGCGCACTGCCTCGCGGGCGCAGACGATGGCGCCGATCACATTGACGTCGAACATGCGCCGTAGGCGTGCCACACTCATTTCATCGACCCGGGCCGCCAGGTCAACCACCCCCGCGTTGTTGACCAGCGCTGTCAATCGGCCCAGTTGGGAGTCCATCGCCTCGAACATGGCCAGCACCTGGTCTTCCTGTGCCACGTCGGCCTGCAATGCGACGGCCGTGCCTCCACCGTCTCGAATCTGCCTGACCACGTCGCCTGCCGCCTTGGCATCGGCCGTGTAGTTGACCGCGACGGCGTAGCCCTTTCGTGCCGCGAGCAGCGCTGTGGCGGCGCCAATGCCCCGGCTGCCGCCGGTGACCAGAATGACCTGTGTCAAAACCTGCCTCCTGCAGAAAAACAGCGAGTAAGCTACAAACCGCCATTACAGCAAAGTTTGCCGAGCCCCGCGACGCGAACAAGACAGGAGGCGTCCGTTGAGCCGCAGCATCGATTACTACTTTACCGCGCAGAGCCCGTGGACCTATCTGGGCCATGACCGCTTCACGGCGATTGCGGCGCGAAGCGCCGCCCGCGTGCGGTTGTTGCCGGTGGACTACGGCAAGGTCTTTGCAGTCTCTGGCGGCCTGCCACTGGCCAAGCGGGCGCCGCAACGGCAGGCTTACCGGCTGGTTGACCTTCGGCGCTTTGGCGACGCGCTGGGATTGCCGATCAACCTGCATCCGCGCTTCTTTCCGGTGGCCGCCGACGACGCCGCCCGACTGATCATCTCTGTCGAAATGGCCGATGGAAGCGAGGCGGCAATGAAGCTGAGCGGCGCCGTCTTTCGTGCGGTGTGGGTGCAGGAGCGCGACATCGCCAATGCCGCTGTCCTGGCCGAACTGCTGGCCGAGTGCGGCCTGACCTTGCAACGCCTTGCCGATTCACGCAGTGCCATCGCGCAGGACCGCTACGAGGCCAATACGCGCCAGGCCATCGACGCCGGCGTTTTCGGAGCGCCGAGC
The DNA here is from genome assembly GCA_025361305.1 of Burkholderiales bacterium. Lineage (GTDB taxonomy): Bacteria > Pseudomonadota > Gammaproteobacteria > Burkholderiales > Burkholderiaceae_C > Ramlibacter. The sequence continues at coordinate 5,806 of JANYAN010000084.1, read as the reverse complement.
TACGTCATTGACGGTGAAATATTCTGGGGCCAGGACCGGCTCGAATTCGTAGAACGCAGACTCAACGCCTGAATGCAAGGAGAAAACGCCATGGGCAATTTCGTGGACCTCAAGTCAGCCGACGGTTTTGTAGTTCCTGCGTATGTCGCACAACCCGCCGGCAAGCCGCGCGGCGGCATCGTCGTGCTGCAGGAAATCTTCGGCGTCAACTCGCATATCCGGGCAGTGGCCGATGGCTATGCCGCGCAGGGTTATCTGGCCGTGGCCCCTGCCACATTTCACCGCATCAAGACGGGCGTGGACATCGGCTACACGCCCGACGATATGACCGCGGGTTCGGCGCTGAAGGCCGCGGTCGAAGCGTTGCCCGCGCCCGGCGTGATGCCGGATATCCAGGCGGCGATCGACCACGCGGCGCAGGCCGGCAAGGTGGGTGTCGTCGGGTATTGCTGGGGCGGGCTGCTGACCTGGCGGTCCGCCTGCCTGCTGGATGGGCTCAGTGCCGCGGCACCCTACTATGGTGGCGGCGTGACGACGCCTGCAGAGGTTTCGCGTAAGCCCAGGGTGCCGGTGCTGGCGCACTTCGGAGACAAGGATCACTGGATTCCGCTTGAAAGTGTGGAGGTCTTCCGTAAGGAGCACCCAGAGGTGGAAGTCCACGTTTACCAGGCCAACCACGGCTTCAACTGCGACCAGCGCGGCTCCTATGACGCTGCCGCAGCCAATCTGGCCCGCGAAAAAACACTGGCCTTCTTTGCCCGATACGTCGGCTGAGCCATGGGTGCCCGGCAGTTTGCGGGTGCGGGGCACACGCGGGCCTGGCTGAGACGGGTCGGCGCCGCGCTACTCGCCGCAGGCCTCTCGGCCGCGACCCACGCGGCGGACTACGGCGGGCCGTTATTCGACGCGCACCTGCACTACAACGACGAGGCCTTCAATGGCCTGGTGGGGCCCCACCCGCTGGCCGATGTGCTGGCCCGCATGCAGCGCAACGGCGTACGCGCCGTTGTTGCCAATTCGCGGCCCAACGACGGCACCAAGGCGTTGGCGGCCTCGCCCCTGACGCGGCAGGCCGGCGTCACCGTGGTGCCGTTCGTGCGGCTCTACCGCAACCGCGCCGACTACGACGGATGGTTCCGTGACGAGTCCATCTACGCGATGGTTCAGGCCGAACTGGCGCGCGGCACCGAGGCCGGCCCGTTCCGCGGGCTGGGTGAGTTCCACCTGTACGACAGCGCCAATGCGAAAGGCCCTGTGGCCGTCAGGTTGATGGCACTGGCTGAAGAAAAGAATCTGGCTGTGCTCGCCCATGTTGACGACGTAGCGATTGACCTGTTGATGGCCGGTACGCCTTCGAAGGGCCAGAAGGTGCGCCTGATCTGGGCCCACACGGGAATCGGTGGCGCGCCGGTGGCACGGGTTGACCAGCTGCTGGCCCGATACCCGCTGCTGATGGGCGAGTTGTCCTACCGCCCGGGCCTGACCTGCGAAGGCGGCAAGCTGTGCCCCGAATGGCGGGCCTTGCTGTTGAAATACCCCAGGCGGTTCATGATCGGATCGGATACCTGGGTCAACCAGCGCTGGCTCGCCTACGACGAGCTGATGCAAGGCTATCGCAGCTGGCTGGGCGGGCTGCCGCCGGACGTCGCGCGCAGCATTGCCTGGGACAACGGTGCCCAATTGTTTGGAGTAGCCACACCATGATCGAGCTTCACTACTACCCCGGGACTGCGGCCATGATCCCGCACATCCTGCTCGAGGAAATCGGGGCGCCCTATGTGCGCGTGCTGGTGGACCGCATGGCCGATGCCCACAAGCGACCCGATTACCTGCGGCTCAATCCCAACGGCCTGATCCCGGTCCTGATCGATGGCGGCCTGGTGCTGTATGAGACGGCAGCGATTGCTCTGCACCTGTGCGACACCCAACCGCAGGCGAGGCTGGCGCCGCCTGTGGGTAGCGAGCGGCGGGCCCATTTCTACAAGTGGCTGATGTGGCTGACCAACACCCTTCAGGCCAGCCTGATCGTGTACTTTTATCCCGACCGCTGGGTTGACCCGGGCAACACCGCCGGCGTCGCGCAAGTCAAGCGCCACGCCCAGGACCGGATTGGCGGCCTGCTCGACCAGCTTGAGGCCGAGCTGGCACGGCACGCAGGGCCCTGGTTCGGAGGGCCCGATTACAGCGCTCTCGATGCGTATGTGTTCACCTTGTGCCGCTGGACCCGAAACTTCAGTTCGGCACCCGCACGGGACCGCCCTCTCCTGGGCGCGTACCTGCAGCGCATGCTGGCGCGGCCCGCCGTAGGGCGTGTCTTTGAGAACGAGAAGCTGTCGCCTCCCTTTGTCTGACCCGCGGGCGTTCAGCGTCCCGTGCGGTCCAGGTAGCGCTTGCGCCAGAACACCAGCAGCACGACCAGCGCCAGCAGGGCCATCCCCAACAGGATGGACCACATCGCAGACGCCGAGTGAATGAGCGGCAGGAATTCGAAATTCATGCCGAAGAAGCCGGTAATGAAGTTCAGCGGCAGGAATACGGCGGCAAGCGCCGTCAGGACACGCATGATCTCGTTGGTCCGGTGGCTTTGCGCCGAGAAATGGATCTGGACCACCGTTTCCGCGCCGTGCTCCATCCGGCGAACATGCTGAATGACCCGCTGCACGTGCTCGATGATGTCGCGCGCCCGCGCCAGCAGCCCGTCGCGTTCAGCCTGGGACTGGCCAGGGGCCGGCTGTTCGTGCGCCGTGTCCAGCCACTCCTGCATGGCGTCGTTCTGCTCTTCGCACAGGTCTTCAAGCTTGTGCAGCTCCGAGCGGGCCAACAGCAGTGCGTTCCAGTTTGCGGCCCTGGAGCCCGGGCGGAGCAATTCGTGCTGCCACTCGTCCATCTCGGCACCCAGCTGCTTGCGCAGTGCCAGGTAGCTGTCCACCATCAGGTTGATCATGCGCAGCATCAGATCCGAGGGGCTGGCGGGCAGCCGGCTGCGCCCCGCTCCGCCCAGCCCGTCGGTCTGGACTGCATCGGCCAGGAAGCGGTCAAGGAACGAGCGGGCGGCGTAGCAGCCGCGGGGGTGCACACTGATCAGGAGCCGGTCGAATACGGCGAACGCGACAGCACGGGTGCGAATACGCTGAAAGGCAGGAAGCACGATACCTGCGCCCGATGTCGCGCTGTCGGCGCCGCCCAGTTCAAGCTCCACCTCCCTGGCCGTGGCCAGCCGGCGGAACACCACCATGTCGTAGATCGACGTGTAGTCGTAGTGCGACGGATGGGCCCGGTCTCCCAGGTCTTTGACATGCAGGTCGAGCAAAGGAGAGCCGCCCAGCAGCTGCGCGGCCCGTTGCAGCTGCGGCAGGCTGTCGTCCAGCGATTCGCGCTCGACATGGATCCAGATGAAACCCTCGGCAGGTGTCCGCTCGGGCAACGCGTCGAGAAACCTGAGCGTACCCGAGGCGAATTCGACGATGTGCAGCCCGCCGCCGATGTCGGTCATGTCAGACGGCCCATCAATAGCATTCGACCTGCACCGCCGAACCCTGGGTGCCGGCGGCAACATCGCTGACGCCCAGTTCCTTGCCGACGCCTGGCGCGGTGCTGAAGGCAACCGCATGCGATTCAAGGAAGCCGGTGATGGTGGCGATGTTGATGCCGAAATTGACATTCTGCGGATTGGCCGCACTGGTGGTGAGCAGACGCGCGCGCACGATCCCCACGAGCAGTCCCTGGCGGTCGAAGATCGGGCCGCCACTGGAGCCCGGCTGCACCGTTGCCGACATCTGGAACGCCGACGCATCGTCCATCGGTCCGCTCAGCCCGTTGACGATTCCGGCGGTGACGATCGGCCCGCTGGACAGCATGCCGCGCAACGGGTAACCGACGGCCACCAATTCCTCGCCCAGACGCAGCCCGCGGCCCGCGCGCAGCCGGGCCGGTTGCGCCACGGCCAGATCGGCGTGCAGCAGGGCCAGATCATTCTTGGCGTCGAGCGCCACCACCTTGACCTCCTGGGCGCCGGGCATGACGCGTACCTGGGTGCAGCCCTGCACCACATGCTCGTTGGTCAGGACGTCGCCAGCTGCGCTGACAACCACGCCGCTGCCATAGGCGCCGCGCCGCGCGCCGCCCGGCCCGACCATCTGGGGCAACTGGATTGCCGCATTTTCCGCGACAACGGTTTTGGACTGCTTTTGTGCTTCGAACAGCTCGCCGGCCGACAAGCTGCGGGACAGCCGGTCCTTGCCATCGGACGCCGCCTTGGTCATGGGTGTATTGCCGGGCACTGCGGAGTACCAGGCATAGGCGAGCACCGGATCCCGGGCGATGCCGCCTCGGCCGAATTCATAGACGCTGGCGATCCAGCCATAAGCGTTGGGATTGCCCAGCGCCGCGGCTTTGCGCAACCAGCGCAAGGCCTCGGCCCCGTCCGCGCGGACACCCCGTCCCAGGGCGTAGATGCGGCCGGTCGAGACCATCCCGTCGGGGTACAGCTGCAGCGCCGATTTCCGGTACCAGTCCAGGGCCACGAGATAGTCCTGCGCGAGCCCGCCCAGGCCGCTCTCGCTGTACACGCCCATCCAGTACATGCCGGCGCTGTCCTTCCGGTCGCTGGCAGCCCTGAACCACGCAAGCGCCGCGACTTCGTCCTTCGCGTACCCCAGCAGACCACCGGAGAGCCACGCGCCAATCAAGGTCTGCGCAGGTGGATGGTGTTTTTCTGCCGCGTCGCGAATCATCGCAATGCCCCGGGCCTCGTCCTTTGGAACAAGATTGCCCGCAAGGTACATGCGGCCCAGCAGGAACGTGGCCGCGACCGAACCCTTGGCATGTGCCTGGCTGATGTAGTCGCGCGCCCGCAATTCGTCGCGCGGCCCGCCCAGGCCCCGCAGGTACATGTCGCCCAGCAGGTAGAGTGCTTCGGCGTTGCCCTGCTCCGCGTCGCCGGCCAGCTCCCTGCGGGCTTCCTCGAAGCGGGCCCGTCCGTACAGCTCGCGCCCTTCGGCAAGGCCAGCGCCGGCCGGACTCGCCCAAGCCGACCCCAGCAGCGCGGCCAGGCAGACCCAGGCCCGGATGCGTTGCGTCATTTCTGGTATTCGATCATGCGAGGCATGGGCGGGCCGTTGTGGTCACTTCATCAACCTTGCCGCCTCCAGCGCAAAATACGTCAACACCCCATCGGCACCCGCACGCTTGAATCCCAGCAGGCTCTCCATCATGACGGCGTCGTGGTCAAGCCAGCCGTTCTGGGCCGCTGCCTTGAGCATGGCGTACTCGCCGCTGACCTGGTAGGCGAAGGTCGGCATGTGAAACTCGTCCTTCACGCGCCGCACGATGTCGAGGTAGGGCATGCCGGGCTTGACCATTACCATGTCGGCGCCTTCGGCAATGTCCATCGCGACTTCGCGCAGCGCTTCATCGGAATTGCCCGGGTCCATCTGATAGACGTTCTTGTTGCTCTTGCCCAGGTTGGATGCGGAGCCGACAGCGTCGCGGAACGGCCCATAGAAGGCGCTCGCGTACTTGGCGCTGTAGGCCATGATGCGAGTGTGAACCAGGCGCCGGCTTTCCAGCGCCGAGCGGATTGCGCCGATCCGCCCGTCCATCATGTCGCTCGGCGCCACGATGTCCACGCCGGCTTCGGCCTGGGTCAAGGCCTGCCGCACCAGCACTTCCACCGTTTCGTCGTTCATGATGTAGCCAGTCTCGTCGAGCAGCCCGTCCTGGCCATGGCTGGTGAACGGGTCCAGGGCCACATCGGTCATCACACCGAGCTCGGGGAAGCGCTGCTTGAGTTCACGCACCACGCGCG